>JAHCAT010000016.1 GCA_019634735.1 Lysobacterales bacterium
GACGGGGGACCGGGGACCGGGGACCGGGGACGGGGGATCGGGGATCGGGGATCGGGGACCGGGGACCGGGGACCGGGGACCGGGGACCGGGGACCAGGGACCAGGGACCGGGGACCAGGGAGCAGGGAGCAGGGACCAGGGACCGGGGACCGGGGACCGGGGACCGGGGACTGGGGATCGGGGATCGGGGATCGGGGACCGGGTACCTGGGACTGGGGATCGGGATCGGGGACTCGGGGCCGGGGGGGCGGGGGCATGGAATGGGGGATCGGAGTTGGGTGAGCGGAGCGCATTCTGCTTGCCTTTCCTGCCGGGAGATCTGATTTGTATCGTCCATCAGCCAGCGTCAGTGCCAGGTCCGCCGCGTCCTGCCAGGTGCGTGCCGCCGGTGCGACGGCACCGCACTTCTCCCCTCCCCCGCCGTGCGGGGGAGGGGCGGGGGAGAGGGACGGCGCTTGCCAGGATCTTCAGGCGGCGCGCCGACGGACGCACGACCGGGCGCCAGGGTGGCGTTTGCTAGACTCCAGCCCCCACCCGATTCCCCAGAGGACACGTCGACATGGCCATCGAACTGCCGCCCCTGCCCTATCCGCGCGACGCCCTGCAGCCGCACATCTCGGCCGAGACGCTGGACTTCCACTACGGCAAGCACCACCAGACCTACGTGGACAACCTCAACAAGCAGATCGCCGGCACGCCGTTCGCCGACCTGGGCCTGGAGGAGATCGTCAAGACCTCCTCGGGAGGCATGTTCAACAACGCTGCCCAGGTCTGGAACCACAGCTTCTATTGGGAGTGCATGTCGCCCAACGGTGGTGGTGCGCCGACCGGCAAGCTGGCCCGGGCGATCGACAGTGCCTTCGGCAGCTTCGACCAGTTCAAGGAGCAGTTCACGCAGACCGCGCTGGGCACTTTCGGCTCGGGCTGGGCCTGGCTGGTGCAGCGCCCCGATGGCCAGCTCGCCCTGGTCTCGACCAGCAATGCCGCGACGCCGCTGACCGGCACGGACACTGCGCTGCTCACCTGCGACGTCTGGGAGCACGCCTACTACGTCGACTACCGCAACGCCCGCGCCAAGTACGTCGAGGCGTTCTGGAATCTGGTCGACTGGTCGGCCGTTGCCGGTCGGATGCGCTGAGCCCGCGCACGACCGCGGACCCGGGACCATCGCCACGCGGCCCGGGGCCGGCTGCTCGCTGAGCAGGCGATGAGCGCCGAAGCCCTTCCCGACCCGGCCGCCGCCGGCAGTATCCGGCCCACCGCGCTGGCCGTCGAGGCCGTGGATGTCTCGCTGGCCGGTACCCCGGTACTGGTCGGCGCGACGCTGGCCCTGGCCCGCGGCGAACTGGGCTGCCTGCTCGGCCCGAGCGGCTGCGGCAAGACCACCCTGTTGCGGGCCATCGCAGGCCTGCAGGCGGTCGACGCCGGCTGCATCCAGCTGGACGGCAACACCCTCAGCCGACCCGGCAGGACGGTGCCGCCGGAGCGACGCGGTGTAGGTCTGGTGTTTCAGGACCTGGCCCTGTTCCCGCACCTTGACGTCGCGGCGAATGTCGGCTTCGGCCTGCACCGCCTGGATCGCGGCGAACGTCGCGCCCGGGTCGACGCGCTTCTGGCCACCCTGTCGCTTGCCGGCCTGGCCGGCCGGTTTCCACACGAGCTCTCGGGCGGCCAGCAGCAGCGCGTCGCGATCGCCCGTGCGCTGGCCCCGCAGCCGGCGCTGCTGTTGCTCGACGAACCCTTTTCCAGTCTCGACGCCGGCTTGCGCAAGGAACTGCGCGGTCACTTGCGGGCCACCTTGCGCGAGCTCGGATGCACGGCGCTGCTGGTGACCCACGACCAGGAGGAGGCGATGGCGTTCGCCGACCGGGTCGCGGTGCTGCGCGATGGCCGGGTCGTGCAGTTCGACACGCCATGGCAGCTCTACCACCGGCCGGCCGACGCGGGGGTCGCCGGCTTCGTCGGCGAGGGGGTGCTGTTGCCGGCCTGGCAATCCGCCGGCGCCTGGCACTGTGCGCTGGGCCCGCTGCCGGGCACGCTCGCGGTATCGACCAGTGGTCCGGCGCGGGTGCTGGTCCGTCCGGACGACCTGGTCGCCGATCCGGCCTCGGCCGTGCGCGCGCGTGTCGAGCGCGTCGAGTTCCGCGGCGCCGAAGAGCTGGTGGAATTGCGGCTGGCCGGCGGCGAGCGGGTGCTTGCGCTGTGGCCGAGCCATGAGCGCACCCTGCCCGGTCAGGAAACCGGCGTCCTGCTCCGGGTTCCCCACGTGGTCCTGTTTCCCGGCTGAAGCCGCTGCCGGGTCTGGCGACACGGGCGGGCGGACCTCGCGATGCGCCTGCGACACGGCTGGCCCACACGCACCCGGCAGGTTGCGTGGGCCTGGAGGACCGTAGGCATCCTGGCGCGCGTCAGGCCATCTGCGCCGAAGCGCGTACGGTGCGCCCGTGACCGGGCGCCTCAGCCCGTTCGCGGGTCCAGCCGCATCGACAGGTCGATCGCGCGGACATGCTTGGTGAGACCGCCAACGGACACGTAGTCCACGCCCAGGGCCGCGATGCCCGCCAGCCTGCCGGCGGTGAGGCTGCCGGACACCTCGAGCTTCGCCCGGCCGCGGGCGAGCGCCACCGCCTCGGCCAGGGCCTCCGGTGCGAACTCGTCCAGCATGATGCGCTCCGCGCCGGCCTCGATCGCCTGGTGCAGTTCGTCGAGGTCCTCCACTTCGACCTCGATGAATCGACCGGCGCCCGATTGCCGTGCCGCGGCCACCGCGGCGGCGATCGATCCGGCCGCGGCGATATGGTTCTCCTTGAGCAGCACGGCGTCGTACAGGCCCATGCGATGGTTCTCTCCGCCGCCTGCGCGGACCGCGTACTTCTGCGCAAGCCGCAGTCCGGGCAGGGTCTTCCGGGTATCCAGGACGCGGGTGCCGGTGCCGGCCAGGGCAGCGACGTGGCGAGCGGTCTCGCTGGCCGTGCCGGACAGGGTCTGCAGGAAGTTCAGGGCGCAGCGCTCGGCGCTGACCAGGGCGCGGGCGCTGGCCTCTATGTCCAGGAGGATGCCGCCCGGCCCGATCGCTTCGCCGTCGCGGATCGCGAGCCGGAAGCGGGCCTGAGGATCCAGGCTGCCGAAGCAGCGCAGCGCCCAGGGCAGGCCGGCCACCGTAGCCGCCTCCCGGCTGATGATCCGGGCCCGTGCCGGACGGTCCGGCAGCAGGGCGGCGCTGAGGTCGCCGGCCCCCACGTCCTCGGCCAAGGCCCGCGCGACATCAGCGTCGATCTCGGCGTCGGATGGCGGGCACAGCCCCGCCACCCGGCAGGCCGCCAGTGCGGCGGGCAGGTCCAGGGCGTCGCTCACGCCGGGAAGCCGTCGAACTGGGTGGTGCCGATCGCCTCGTCGGCGAGCAGCACCGGGATGCCATCCTCGATCGGGTAGACGACCTGGCCGTCATCGCGCACCAGCGCGTCGGACAGCGGTGCGGCGACCGGTTGCCCGGTGACCTTGAGCACTCCCCCGGCGGCGATCGCCGCATTCAGCGCCTTCAGGCGCGTCGCGCCGATCACCTGCAGCGGGCGCTTGGTGACGGGGCAGCACAGCAGTTCGAGCAGTCGGTTGTCCATGGCGGTCGGGCGTGCGGGAGGGCCTGCCAAGTATCCCACCGATCCGGCCGTCACTCCCCTGCCGGCGGCGGCCGGCGCACGCTCGATCGCCGGCGCGGCAGCGTAGAATGGCAGCCGGCGCACACGGATGGAGCATGATGGACACGGTCAGAGTCGGCGTGGTGATGGGTTCGAAATCCGACTGGGACACCCTGCGCCACGCGGTGGCCATGCTCGAGCGCCTGGGCGTCGGCCACGAGGTGCGCGTGGTGTCCGCGCACCGCACGCCCGACCTGCTCTTCGACTATGCGGACTCGGCCCAGGGGCGCGGACTGCGTGCGATCATCGCAGGCGCCGGCGGCGCCGCCCACCTGCCCGGCATGCTGGCAGCCAAGACGGCGGTGCCGGTACTTGGCGTCCCGGTGCAGTCAGCCGCCCTGAACGGCCTGGACTCCCTGCTGTCGATCGTGCAGATGCCTGGCGGCGTTCCGGTGGCCACCTTCGCGATCGGCAAGGCCGGTGCAGTCAACGCCGCGCTGTTCGCAGCCGCGCTGCTGGCCGCCGACCACCCGGCAGTGGCGGACGCCCTCGCAGCCTTCCGTCACGACCAGACAGCCGCAGTCCTGGCCGACCCGGATCCGCGCGGCGCGGCATGACCACGCTCGGCATCCTCGGCGGCGGCCAGCTGGCCCGCATGCTGGCGCTCGCGGCGTTGCCGCTGGGCGTGCGTGTGCTGGTGCTGGACCAGAGCGGCGACGCCTGCGCCGGCGAGGTCGCGACCCTGCTCGAGGCCGACTACACCGACGAAGCCGCGCTGGCGGAATTCGCGCAACTGGTCGATGTCGTCACCTTCGACTTCGAGAATGTGCCGGCGCCCAGCGCGGACTGGCTGGCGGCGCGGGTGCCGGTTTTCCCCAACCCTGGCGCCCTGGCGACCGCGCAGGACCGTCTCAGCGAGAAGACCCTGTTCCGCGAACTTGGCCTGGATACCGCCGCGTTCGCCGCGGTGGACGACCGCGCCGGGCTGGATGCCGCGGTTGCCCTGGTCGGCCTTCCGGCCATCCTCAAGACGCGGCGCCTGGGCTATGACGGCAAGGGCCAGGTCCGACTGCGCGCCCCCGAGGACGTCGAGGCGGCCTGGCAGTCGCTGGGCGCCGGGCGTGTACCGCTGATCCTCGAGGCCTTCGTGCCGTTCCGCCGGGAGCTGTCGGTGATCGCCGTGCGCAGCAGGGACGGCGAGGTGCGGACCTGGCCGCTGACGCGCAACTGGCACGAGGACGGCATCCTGTCGCTGAGCCTGGCGCCGGTCCCGGCCGGACGGGACCTGCAGGACCAGGCCACGGCGTTCGCCCGTAAGGTCGCGCAGCGGCTGGACTATGTCGGCGTGTTCGCTCTGGAGCTGTTCGAGCACGAGGGCCGCCTGCTCGGCAACGAGATGGCGCCTCGGGTTCACAACTCCGGCCACTGGACGATCGAGGGCGCGGTCACCAGCCAGTTCGAGAACCACCTGCGCGCCGTGCTGGGCCTGCCACTTGGCGACACCAGCCTTCGCGAGCCCTCGGCGATGCTGAACTTCATCGGCGCCCTCCCCGACCGGGCGGCCGGCCTGTCGGTACCGGGCCTGCACTGGCACGACTACGGCAAGCGCGAACGCCCGGGGCGCAAGGTCGGTCACGCCACCCTGTCGGCACCCGACATGGACCGCCTTCTGGCCCGTCTCGAACAGGCCGCCACGGTGCTGGGCCACCCCGGTTGGCAACCCGGTGGACTCGGCCTGGACTGAACCCCGGCCCCACGCGGTCGCATCCGGGCAGGCGCAGGTCCCGGTGCCGGTGCCGTATCATGCGCCCTCCCCATCGGACCAGAGGACCGACCCGCATGATCAGGAACCTGTTGCTCGCCGCCGCCCTCGCCCTGCCCCTCGCCGCCGCCGCCCAGGATGCCGATCCGCAGGTCGTGCTCAGGACGACGATGGGCGATATCACGCTGGAGCTGGACAAGCGCAGCGCGCCGGTCACCGTCGACAATTTCCTCAAGTACGTCCAGGCCGGCCATTACGACGGCACCATCTTCCACCGGGTCATCGACAACTTCATGATCCAGGGCGGCGGCTACACCACCGAACTGACCGGCAAGGGCACCCGGGCGGCGATCATGAACGAGGCCCCCAACGGCCTGAAGAACACTCGCGGCACGATCGCCATGGCGCGCACCGCCGACCCGCACTCCGCGACCGCGCAGTTCTTCATCAACGTGGTCGACAACCCGGCCCTCGACCATATCGCGACCACCGATTCGCGCAGCTGGGGCTATGCCGTGTTCGGCAAGGTCGTGTCCGGCATGGACGTGGTCGACGCGATCAAGGCGGTGCCGACCCGCCAGCAGGGCATGATGGAGAACCTGCCGGTCGAGCCGGTGCTGATCGAGAAGGCCGAGCTGGTCGGCGCCCAGGCCGGCGCCGAAGCGGGAGAGTGACCTTCGCCGGGCCGGCGCGCGAGGCGCCGGCCCGTTTCCCTGGCAGCGGCCGCAGCGGCCGCGGGACACGACCGCCGACATGACCTGCGTGTTCATCTCCGACCTGCACCTGGACGAGGCGGAGCCGACCCGGACCACCGCATTCGAGTCCTACCTGGCTGGCCTGCCCGCCGGCACCCGTGCCCTGTACATCCTCGGCGACCTGTTCGAATCGTGGATCGGCGACGACGACGACGCCGGTCTGCCGGCACGGGTCGCGCAGGCGTTGCGGACTCTTGCGGACCGCGGCGTGGCCGTGCACTTCATGGCAGGAAACCGCGATTTCGCGCTTGGGCCCGACTACGCGGCGCGCGCCGGAATGACGCTGATCGCCGACCCGACCCGGATCGACCTCGCCGGCGCCCCCGCCCTGCTCATGCACGGCGACACGCTGTGCACCGACGATACCGCCTACCAGGCGTTCCGCGCCCAGGTCCGCGATCCGGCCTGGCTGGCCGGCATGCTGGCCCAGCCCCTGGACGTCCGGCGGGCCTATGCTGCCCGCGCCCGCGCGGGCAGCCGCGCGCACGCCGCAGGCGCCCCGGAGACCATCATGGACGTCAATGCCGACGCGGTCGCCCAGGCGTTCCGCGCGCACGACGTCGACCTGCTCATCCACGGCCATACCCACCGCCCGGCCGTCCACCACGACGACGTCGATGGCCGCACCTGCCGACGCATCGTGCTGGGCGACTGGTACGACCAGGGTACCGTCCTGCAGGTCGAGGACGACGGTCGCATGCAGCTGGCCCGTATCGACCACGCCGGGACTTGACGGCGCGGTGGCCTCCTCGGGACTGAGCGCCTGCTGCGCGGTCCCGGAGGCCGCGCTGCCCTACCAGACCAGGCGATAGGTTGGTTCGTAGGCCTTGCCGCCGGGCAACTTCATGCGGTGCTGCGCGACGAAGTCGGCGAGCATGGCATCCATGGCCGCCATCAGCTCGGCGTCGCCGGTGATCTCGAACTTGCCGTGCCGCTCGATCGCCTGGATGCCCTCGACCTTGACGTTGCCGGCGACGATGCCCGAGAAGGCGCGCCGCAAGTCCGCCGCCAGCAGGTGCTTCTCGCGGTCGCGGTGCAGGCGCAGCCCGGCCATCGCCTCGTGGGTCGGCACGAACGGGTGCTGGAAATCCTCAGGGATGGCCAGGCGCCAGTTGAAGAAGAAGGCGTCCTGCTTGGCGATCCGGAAGTCCCTGACCTTGCGTATCCCCTGTTCGATCACCCGCGCGGTCCGGTCAGGGTCGTCGATGATGATCTGGTAGCGCTGCGCGACTGCGTCGCCCAGTGCCAGGCGCAGGAAACGGTCGATTTGCTCGAAGTAAGCGGCCGAATGCGCCGGACCGGCGAACACCAGGGGATACGGCAAGCCCTCGTTATCCGGGTGCAGCAGGATGCCGAGCAGGTAGAGGATCTCCTCGGCGGTGCCGACGCCGCCCGGAAACACGATGATGCCGTGGCCGAGCCGGACGAAGGCTTCCAGGCGCTTCTCGATGTCCGGCATGATCACCAGATTGTTGACCATGGGGTTGGGCGATTCAGCGGCAATGATGCCGGGCTCGGTGATGCCGATGTACCGGGCCTTGCCGATGCGCTGCTTCTGGTGGCCGACCGCGGCGCCCTTCATTGGCGCCTTCATGGCGCCGGCGCCGCAGCCGGTGCAGATGTCCAGACCGCGCAGGCCCAGGTGGTAGCCCACCGCCTTGTCGTAGTCGTATTCCTGCCGCGATATCGAATGCCCGCCCCAGCAGACCACCAGGTTGGGCTCGACACCGGTGCGCATCACCCCGGCGTTGCGCAGCAGTTCGAAAACCGCGTTGGTCAGCCCCGCCGAGGACTGCAGGTCGAACTGCGGATTCGCCTGGATATCCATGGCGACATGGACGATGTCGCGGACCACGGCACTGAGCAGCTCGGCCACGCCTCGCACGATCCGCCCATCGACGAAGGCGCTGGCCGGCGCGTTGCTCAGCCGCAGCTGCACGCCGCGGTCGCGCTGCAGCACCTCGATGTCGAAGTCGTGGTAGCACTCGAGCAGGGCGCGGGCATCGTCGCCGACGCCGCCTGAGGTCATCACCGCCAGCGCGCAGCGGCGCAGCAGCTCGTGAAGCCCGGTTCGGCTGGCGTCGCGCAGGCGCGCGACCTCCTGACGGGACAGCATGTCGAGGCCGCCGCGCGGCACGATGGTTGCGTCTACGGTGGGCAGCAGGGCCATCCCTGCACTCCTTGTCTGGGCACGGAAAAAGGCCGCCCATCCTACGGGCCGGCAGCCATGCCGACAAGGCTGTGCGGCGCCGGAAACCGACAAGAAAAAGGGCCGGCATCGCTGCCGGCCCCGGAAGGCGGAACGGAGGCCGGTCGCAGCCGGCCTCCGGATGCCAGTCGATCAGAACTCGAACCGGAAGCCGATCTGGGCGGCCCAGCGCGACTCGCCGGAGACGTCCTTGCGGATCAGCGACGGCTGGCCGGTGGCGAAGTTGGAGACGTCGTACACGTACTGGCCCTGGTCGTTGACGCCGCGGAAGCGGGCTACGCCGAGGTTGTACGGGAACGCCACCTCGTCGATGTGACCCCAGTCCTTGTTGATCAGGTTGCTGACGTTGAGGATGTCCAGGTAGATCTGGCCCTTGGTATCCCAGAAGAACGGGATGTCCTGGCTGATGCGCAGGTCGATCTGGTGCATCCAGGGTGCGCGGTTGGCGTTGCGGCGGGCGACGCTGCCCTGGTTCTCGCGCAGGCCGCGGGTGTTCTCGATGTAGTTCCAGAACGCGGCCTGGGCGGCATCGGTACCAACCAGCTGCACATCGCCGCGGTTCGGGATGAAGAACAGGTCGTTGCCGTTGACCTGGTCGCCGTTGGCGTCGCCGATGAAGGTGTAGCTGAACGGCCGGCCGCTGCGGCTCTCGTGGAACATCGAGAACGTCGTGTTGGCGTTGCTGAAGAAGTTCCAGCGATAGCTGAACGCCGAGGTGAAGCGGTGGCGGAACTCGTAGTTCGCGGTGTTCGCCTCGATCTCGTTCTGGTTGAACACCGCACGGTTGGAGTAGTTGGAGAACGCCACGCTGGAGGTGCCCGGGCTGTTCTCGTTGGACTCGCCGTAGGTGTAGGCCAGCTTGGCGTACCAGTTGTCCTGCCAGGGCTTCTCGAGCGACAGCGTGTAGTTGGTCGCCTCGCCCTTGCCGGTGTTCTCCAGCAGGATCGCGTCGGTGAACCGGGTATCGCGGTTTGCGCGCTGACCGGTTGCGTTGGTGAAACCGGTGGCGGTGAAGTTCGCCGGATTGGTGTTACGCCAGTAGCTCATCCGGCCGTCCGGCAGACGACCGGTCGGGGTGCCCAGGTTGAGCTGCGTGAAGGCGACCGCTTCCTCCGTCTTCACCCACAGCGCCTCGATGCCGCCGACCAGGCCCAGCCAGGGCAGCTCGCGCTCGAACGCCAGGTTCATCTTCCACACGGTCGGCTGCTGGAAATCGGCCGACAGGGCATTGACGAGCTGTGCCGCCGCGGCGGCGCCACCCGGCAGCAGCGGGTTGTTCGGATCGAACGAAACGCCGGAGCCATTGGTGCGGGTGTAGTCGTCGACGAGAACGCCGGGGTTGGAGTAGCTGTTCGACAGCCACACGCCCGGAGGCGAACCCTGGAACAGGCCGAAGCCGCCGCGCAGCTGGGTCTGGCGCTCGGTGTTGAAGGTGTAGTTGAAGCCGGCCCGCGGCTGCACGGTGTTGCCCGAAGGCGTGTTGCGGTTGTCGATTCCGTAGACCTGGCGGAACAGGGCGTTCTCGGCCGGCGCGTCGGGGAACTTCGAGCGATCGACGCGGAAGCCGTACAGCACGTTGAGGTTCGGCGTGACCGCCCAGGTGTCCTGCAGGAAGAAGCCCAGGTTCTCGACCTTGAAGCTGGCCGCCACCGAGTTGATGTTGCCGTTGCGCGGCTGCTGGATGCGGTAGTTCTGCCAGTTGCCCGCCGCGAACTGGTCGATGTTCGCGAAAGTGTAGTTGCCGAACACGTCCTGCAGGAACAGGTTGTAGATGTCGTTGCGCTCGTAGTCCAGACCGAAGCGCACCGTGTGGTCGCCCAGGAACACATCGCCCGCCCAGTAGCCGGTCCAGGTGTCGACTTCGAGCTGGTTGGCGTGGCGCGAGCGCTCGCGACCGAACACCACGGAGGCGCCGGGACGGACGTTCACGGTGACCTGCGGGAACAGGGAATTGACGGTCGGCAGCGAGCGGTACTCGGCGTACGACATGTTGAACTCGGAGCTGAAGATATCGCTCCAGTCGCTGTACAGCAGGAACGCGTAGTTCTCGAAGCTGATGTTGTCGGTGAAGCGGTTGCTGTCCAGCTGGATCTGGTTGGTTCCGGTGTTGAAGCGCAGCGTGCTGCCTTCGGTCTTGTTGTAGCGGAACGCGGCGCGGTGGTCGTCGTTGATGTTCCAGTCGATGCGCGCGAAGATCTTCTCGTCGGTGTTCGGCACCGAACCCGGGGCGACCTCGGAGCCGATGTCGGACAGGCCGTAGCCGGCGGCGATCTGGCGGATCTGCGCCAGCTCGGCGGCGGAGATGTTCACGATGTTGGTGGCGCCGGACCCCTGGATACCCGTGGTCGGGCCAGGCGAGGAGCGCTCGAACTCCTCGTAGCCCAGGAAGAAGAACAGGGTGTCCTTGATGATCGGTCCGCCAACGTAGGCGCCCGCGGTCCACTCGTCGGAGAACCCGCGGAACTGCGCGCCGCGGTCGTCGCGCTTGCGGATCATGTCCTTGTCGCGATAGACGCCGTAGATGCCGCCGGTGAACTCGTTGGTGCCGGACTTGGTGACGGCGTTGATGTTGGCGCCCACGAAGTCCTTCTGGGTGACGTCGTAGTCGGAGATGCCGATGTTGAACTCCTGGATCCAGTCGATCGAGATCGGCTGGTTCAGGGCCGGCAGGCCGGAGTCGTTCAGGCCGAACTGGTCGTTGGTCGGGACGCCATCGATCCGGATGTTGTTGTAGCGGTTGTTCTGGCCGCCGGCGGAGATGCCGCCGCGCTCCTTGTCGACCTGGACGATGCGCGGATCGAGGCGGACGTAGTCCTCGAGCGAGCGGCGGATGGAGGGAAGTGCCTCGATCTGATCCTGGGTGACGTTGGTCTTGGCGCCGATCCGGTCCGGCATGAAGATGTCGCCGCCGGCGTAGATCGAGCCCACCACGGAGACCGTGGCCAGGGTCGCAGCGGGATCGTCGAGCACCACGGTGACCGCGGCGACATCGGCCAGGGTCAGGAACACGTTCTCCTCGACGGCGGTGCGGCCGTCCTTGCTCACCGTGATCGTGTAGGGACCGCCGACGCGCAGGCCGCGTGCGTTGTAGCGGCCGTTGGCATCGGTGGTGACCACCGAGCGGGTGCCGGTGGGCACGTGCACGATCTCGACCGTGGCGCCTTCGACCAGCTCGCCGGTGCTGGAGAAGATCTGGCCACCGAGACCGGCGGCGGTGCTCTGGGCGAACACCGGCGCGGCGGTCGCGAGCGCGACGGAGAGCGCCAGGGCGAGCTTGGCTTTCTTGGGCATGAACATGGAGAGCACCCTATCGGAGTGGAAACGGAAACCGTGGTGGCGGACCGATCGTTGGCCGGTCCGGAGCCGTCGCAGTCGGGGTATTCCCCCCTCCCCGCCGACGACGTTAAGCGAAGTTTAACTCGGTTCCGTGACAGTTTTCTAACAGCCGTACGGGCCTGTACGGAGATCGCAAGTCCGGTCCGGGCGCCGACAGCAGCCGTGCTTATGGAGCCGCGAGAGGATTCATGGGCTTGCGCGCAGAACCTGTGCCGCTTTCAAGCCGCACCGCGCCGCGCCCTGGGGCCCCTGGGGCATCGCCCTGTCCCGGACACGTACGCTCCGGCGTCGGCCTCCGCGTCGCCCCGCGCTGGACCCGGCGCATTTGGCACCGCTCCAGGCGGCGACGTCGTCCCGATCAGGCGTCGACGTCGATGTAGCGGGCGCGCTTGCCAGGCTTCAGGAAGGCCAGGTCGACCCGGATCAGGCCATCCACGCAATTGCCGAAGCTGGGGTCGACGCCGAAGTCCAGGAAACGCACGCCGCCGTCCTGCGGCTCGACCAGGTCGACGTACTGGCGATAGAGCACCGGCAGGCTGACCTTGAGGTCGGCCAGGCGCTGCTTGAGTTCGGCAAGACCGGCGCGGGCGTCGCGTCCTGCCCAGGCCGCCTCCGCCGCGACCGCGACATCCGGGTCGAGGCGATGGGGATTGCGTGCCCGGGCCAGGCGGTCCGGGTCGGGGTAGTAGTGGCGGTGGTAGTGCACCAGCCAGTCGCGGGCGGCCGACGGCAGCGCAGCGCTCAGGCTGACCGGGCCGAACAGGTAGCGCACCGCAGGCCGGGCGCGCAGGTAGGCGCCGATACCCTGCCACAGGTAGTCCAGGCTGCGGCTGCCCCAGTACGCCGGCACCACGAAACTTCGGCCCATCTCGACGCCCTCGGCGATGAAGCCGGTCGCTTCGGGGGCGTAGTCGAACAACGAGTGGGAGTACAGGCCTTCGATGCCCTGGCGGGCCAGCAGGGTGGCGCCTTCGCCGAGACGGTAGGCGCCGACCAGCCGCACCGCCTCGGCATCCCAGAGGACGATGTGCCGGTAGTGGGCGTCGTAGCGGTCGAGGTCGCGACGGCCGCCGGTGCCTTCACCGACGCGCCGGAAGGTCAGTTCGCGCAGCCGCCCGATCTCGCGGAGCGCCGGGCAGTCCGGCTGCGGGTCGAGCAGGATGATCTGCTTGCCGTCGCTGGTGGCGCCCAGCCGCTCGCCGCGCGCCAGCGCGGCGCGCACCGCCTGCGGCGGTTCGGGGTGGGCGATCGCCCCGGACGTCTGGAACTTCGGCGGCTTGCGTCGTGGCAGCCGGTAGACATGGTGGCGCATGCGCGCCGCGACCCGTTCCGGGCGCAGGCCCGGCACCTTCAGGGCATGGCTGGGCACCAGCTCGCCGATGTTCAGCGTGATGCGGGACTGCTCGTTGCCGAACACCTCCCGGGCCAGCATCAGCATGGACAGCGGCTTGGCCAGCACCGAGACGCCGTAGAAAAGGGGCGAATTGTGCCCGCCGACATGCACCGGCAGCACCGGCGCGCCGGTACGCAGCGCAAGGCGCAGGAAGCCGTCCGACCAGCGCGGATCGCGCACGCCCCCGACACGTATCCGCGAGACCTCGCCACCGGGGAACACCACCAGGGCCTGTTCCCGCTCGAGCGCCCGGAACGCTTCGCGAGGTCCGATGCGGGGTCCGTCGCCCTCGCCGAACACCGCGATCGGCAGGACCAGGGGCCTGAGCGGCTCCAGGTGCATGAGCACGTCGTTGGCCAGGATGCGGACGTCGCGTCGCACCGAGCCGACCAGGTCGAGCAGGGCAAGGGCGTCGAGGGCGCCCAGCGGGTGGTTGGCGACGATCACCACCCTGCCTTCCACGGGTATGTTCTCGCGCTCGGTCGGCGCCACCTGGTAGCTGAAACGCAGCTCGCGAAGGACGTGCTCGACGAAATCGAATCCGGCCAGCCCCTGCCCCGAGGCGAGCACGGCATTGATGCGCTCCTCGCAGACCAGGCGGCGCAGGAAGGCGACCATCGGACGGGTCAGCAACCGCGCCCGGGGGCTGGCCAGACGGGGGAAACGCTCCAGCAGGGTCTGTTCGACGCTGATCACGGCACGCACTCCAGAACGACACCGGTGCGCGATGGCATCGGCGCAGGACCGGTTGGGCCGGCCCCCGCCACCGGCCACGGATGGGGCCACCGCGGCCCCCGCAGCAACGACCATGTCGCCTGACCCGGGCGGATCGCGTCGTCCGGCCAGCCACATGGTCCAACACGGGGATCACCCATGCCGCTAGGGTACGGGGGGACGATGACAAAGTCACGACGGTGACGCCGCCAGCGCTCCTCAGTCCAGCGCCGCCAGCGCCTGGCTCAGGTTGTCGCAGGCGATGACCTCCATGCCGGCCGGCGCCTTGCGGGGCGCGTTGGCGCGGGCGACGATCGCTCTCAGGAAGCCATGGCTCGCCGCCTCGCGCAGCCGCTCATCGCCGTTGGGGACCGGCCGGAGTTCCCCGGCCAGGCCGATCTCGGCGAAGGCGACCAGCTTGGCCGGCAGCGGCCGGTCCCGGAAGCTGGACAGCACGGCCAGGAGCACCGGCAGGTCGGCCGCCGGCTCCTGGACGCGGATGCCGCCGACCACGTTGACGAACACATCCTGGTCGTAGGCGGCCACGCCGCCGTGCCGGTGCAGCACCGCAAGCAGCATGGCCAGCCGGTTCTGTTCCAGTCCGAGCGCCACCCGGCGCGGGTTGGCCAGGGGGCTCTGGTCGACCAGGGCCTGCACCTCGACGAGCAGCGGCCGGGTGCCCTCGCGGGTGACCATCACCGCACTGCCCGGGCGGCTGGTGTCGCCCCCGGACAGGAAGATCGCCGACGGATTCGGCACCTCCCGCAGTCCACGGTCGAGCATGGCGAACACGCCGAGTTCGTTGACCGCACCGAATCGGTTCTTGAACGCCCGCAGCACCCGGTAACGGCTGCCCGCCTCGCCCTCGAAGTAGAGCACCGCATCGACCATGTGCTCGAGCACGCGCGGGCCGGCGATGCCGCCTTCCTTGGTGACGTGGCCGACCAGGAACACGCAGGTGCCGGAGGTCTTGGCCAGGCGCACCAGCCAGGCGGCACTCTCGCGAACCTGGCTGACCGAACCGGGCGCCGAGGCGACCGCCTCGACGTGCATGGTCTGTATGGAGTCGATCACCACCACGTCCGGACGCTGCGCGGCAATCGCGGCGGCGATCTGTTCGATGCCGGTCTCGGCCAGGCTGAGCAGCCCCGGCAGCGACAGCTCGAGCCGGCGACCGCGCGCCGCGACCTGGGCCAGGGACTCCTCGCCGGTCACGTAGAGACCCTTCAGGCGGCCGCCCAGGCCCGCCAGCATCTGCAGCAGGAGGGTCGACTTGCCGATGCCGGGGTCGCCGCCGACCAGGACCACGGATCCGGCGACAACGCCGCCGCCAAGCACCCGGTCGAGCTCGCCAATGCCGGTGCTGACCCTGTGCTCCGGGGAATCGGCCACGTCCGCCAGATCGACCACGGCGCTGGCGGCCGGGCCGGCCCACCCGCCGCGGCCGCGCGCCGGCGCCACGGCGCCACGCGTGCCCAGGATCACCTCGGTGATGGTGTTCCAGGCCCCGCATTCGGTGCACTGGCCCTGCCACTTGCCGAACTCGGCACCGCATTCGCCGCAGACGAATGCCGTCGATGTCCTGCGCTTGCCGGTCGCCATCGGCGGAGCGTAGCAGCTTGTTGAAAAACGACCGTCCCGGCCGCTTGTCGACTCGCCCGACCCGCGCAGGTCCGTCGCAACCAGCGTCCTGCTTTCATGCAGCCTGCTGGCAGGCCGGCGGGTCGTGCTGGAACAGGCTGCGGCGGCCGCGGACGGGCCGCCGGCGCGGCCCCGTGAGACACTTGCCGGCAACGGGGAATCCGCCCCGGCCAGCATCGAGGAGAGCACCATGGGCCTGTTCAAGTTCCTTGGCAACGTCGGCGAACGGCTGTTCGGCGGCGGCCAGATCGACGAGGGCAAGATCCGCCAGCACTTGCTCGACCTCGGCCTGCGCCTGAATCCGCTGACCGTGGTGGCGCATCCGGACCAGAAGATGGTCTCGTTGATCGGTCGTGCCGCGACGCTCGAGGACAAGGAGAAGGCGATCGTCGCCGCCGGCAACATCCAGGGCGTGGAAAGCGTCGACGATCGCCTGCGCGTGGGCGAGTCCGCCCCCCCCGCGGCGGCGGCCGAGACCGACGCCGGCGAAGAGCCGCCCGCCGGCGAGCAGCCGACCGCACGCTTCTACACCGTCGAGAAAGGCGACACGCTCTCGGCGATCGCCAAGCGCGAATATGGCAACGCCGGCAAGTATCCGCTGATCTTCGAGGCCAACCGGCCGATGCTGTCGGACCCGGACAAGATCTATCCAGGCCAGGTCCTGCGCATCCCGCCCCTGTCCTGAGCCCGGGCATCTCGCGGGGCGGTTGCCGAGGATGCTGATCTCCGTCCCGTGACGCGCTTTCGGCGGCCCCGCTGCCCGCCCACCGAGCTGGGCGGGTGACCTGGCGCAGCGCCGGATGGGACGGCCGGGGTCGTACCCGATCCCGCGGCCAGCCGGAATACAGGCACCAAAATCCGGACGCGGCCCGCCTTGCCCAGCCCGCCTTCGCCCCTCTCCCGCGCTGCTGGACAGGGGCGGAGCACACCCGCTTTCCCGTTCCCTGCTTCCCGCTTCCCGCTTCCCGCTTCCCGTCCCCTGCCCAGCCTCAGCCGTCCTCCCGCTTGGAGCGCTGCCAGAGCGCTTCCTGGGCGGCAAGATCAAGCGCCGGCAACGACGAGCCATCCTGCGCAGCCAGCGTTTCCATGCGCCGGAAACGGCGCTCGAACTTGGCATTGGCGTGCCGCAAGGCGGCCGAGACGTCGACGCCGGCCTTTCGCGCGACGTTGGCGGCGACGAACAGCAGGTCGCCGACCTCGTCGAGCAGGCGGTCCGGATCGCTGCGATCGAGCTCGCGGCGCAGTTCCGCGGCCTCCTCGTCGAGCTTGTCCAGGACGCGCCCGGCATCGGGCCAGTCGAAGCCCACGCTCGCGGCGCGCTTCTGCAGCTTCAGGGCGCGTTGCCACTCGGGCAGACCCCGGGCGATGCCGGCCAGCGCGCTGTCGTCGGCGTCGCCGCGCTCGACGCGCTTGTGCGCCTCCCAATCCCGCGCCTGGGCCGCTGCATCGCCGCGGACGGCATCGCCGAACACATGGGGATGCCGACGCTCCATCTTGTCGCAGATCGCCGCCACCACATCGCCGAATCCGAACGCCCCCTGTTCCTCGGCCATCCGGGCATGGAACACGACCTGCAGCAGCAGGTCGCCCAGTTCGCCCCGCAGGTCTTCGAGACTGCCGCGGTCGATGGCATCGGCGACCTCATAGGCCTCCTCGATGGTGTACGGCGCGATGCTGCCGAAATCCTGGGCAAGGTCCCAGGGGCAGCCATGCGCCGGGTCGCGCAGGCGCGCCATGATCGCCAGCAGGTCGTCGACCGGCCGGCTCACGGCGACGGCTCCAGCGCCGGCGGCAGCAGGCCGGCCAGCCGTGCCGGCCAGTCCACGCAGGAATCGGCGACCGCCAGAAAGGAGGGATTGAGCAGGCCGGCGCGGCGGTTGTAGCGCAAGGGCCGGCCATCGAGCGCGAACACCTCGCCGCCCGTCTCCGTCAGCAGGCAGTGGCCGGCTGCGGTATCCCATTCGCTGGTCGGGCCGAGCCGCGGATACAGGTCGGCCCGGCCCTGCGCCATCCGGATGAACTTCAGCGCGGAGCCCGCTGCGAGCGTCTCATGCGCGCCCATACCCGCCAGCAGCCGGGCCGTATGGGCGTCCAGATGGGATCTGCTGACCGCAACCACCGGTGTCGCCGGGGCCGGCCGGCCGGCAAGGCGCTGGCGCCTGCCTGCGTGCACGTGCCATGCACCCTGCCCCGAGCACGCCCAGGCCATCTCGTCCAGGGCCGGCGCGAACACCACGCCCACCACCGGCACGCCGTCTTCGACCAGGGCGATGTTGACTGTGAACTCGTCGTTGCGCTTGATGAATTCCCGGGTGCCGTCCAGGGGGTCGACCAGCCAGTAGCGCCGCCAGTGCCTGCGTTCCACGGCCGGCACCGTCGACGCAGACTCTTCGGAGAGCACCGGCAGGCCGGGCGGCAACGCGGCCAGGCCGGAGACCAGGATCTCGTGCGCGGCCAGGTCGGCTCGGGTCAGCGGCGACGCATCGTCCTTTTGGGCGATCTCGAAGTCGGTTGCATAGACCGCCATGATCGCCTCGCCGGCACGCCGCGCCAGCGCGCAGACGTCGTCGACCCATGCACCGGTCACGACGCCGGCGGCCGCCAGCGGCCTTCCAGGTACTCGCGAACGATGAACAGCGCGGCCAGGGTTCGGCCCTCGCTGCATTCGGGGTGCCCGACCAGTCCGTTGATCCGGTCCAGCGGCCACTCGACGACCTCGAGTTCTTCGGGCTCGTCGCCCTGCAGCCGCTCCGGATAGAGATCGCGCGCCAGCACCACCTGGGTCCGGTGCGACATGTAGGAGGGCGCCAGCGCGAGCGGCACCAGCGATTCCAGACGACGGGCTCCGAAACCGATCTCCTCCTTGAGCTCGCGATCGGCGGCCTGCTCCGGCGTCTCGCCGCCATCGATCCTGCCCTTGGGCAGACCGAGCTCGTAACGGTGCAGGCCGGCGGCGTATTCGCGCACCAGCAGGACCGTCCGCTCGTCCCGCATGGGCACGATGATGACGGCGCCCAGGCCGCCGGACTGCAGTCGCTCGAAGGTCCGGCGGGCGCCGTTCGCGAACTCCAGGTCGATCTCCTCGACCCGGAAGCGTCCCGTGGGATCGAGCGGCCGCCGGGCGTGGATGGTGGGCAGGGTGCGCATGGCGGGATTGTACGCGTGCCGCGTCCGCGCAGCCGCTGGCGGGTCGGACACGCCCGCCACCCGCCACGCGCCTGTCAAGGCGCCCGAGGTCGCGCCATGCATCGGGGACACGCGTCCCGCCTGCGCGTGTGCCGCCCGGGCCTCATGACCGATCGGTATCGGCCGGATCGCCCTCAGCCCCGCCAGCCCGACAGGGCCCCGAGCAGTTGGGCGTGCAGGGCCGGGGTGGCCGCGGCCAGCACGCTGTCGGTGGCAGGACCGACCGGCGCGCCGTCGAGATCGGTGAACACGCCACCCGCCTCGCTGACCAGCAGGCACAGGCCGGCGATGTCCAGGACATGGACGTCGGACTCGATCACCGCGTCGATGCCGCCCCCGGCCAGCAGGTGGTAGTGCAGGTAGTCGCCGTAGCCGCGCCATCGCCAGACCTTCCCGACCAGCCGCCCCAGGTCGGCCCAGGCCGGGCCCGCGGCCAGTCGCCTGAGGTTGCCGGTGGACACAGCGGCCTGGTCGAGCGAGACGGAATCCCTGCAGTGCAGCGGCGTGATTTCCGATGTGGCGTCCCCGCCGGACAGCCGGCCCCGATGCGCGCCCTCGCCACGCACCGCCCAGGCCAGCTCGCCGGTGGCCGGCACGCCGGACACCGACAGCATCGGCAGGCCGTCGTGCCACAGCGCGATCTGCGTCGAGAACACCGGATTGCCGCGCACGAAACTCTTGGTGCCATCCAGCGGGTCGACCAGCCACAGCCATCCGGTCGCGCTGGCCCGGCCGCCGAACTCCTCGCCGAACACCGGAATGTCCGGGAACGCGCTCGCCAGGCACACGCGGATCGCCCGCTCGGCACGGCGGTCGGCCTCGGTCACCGGCGAGTCGTCGTCCTTGGTCTCCACCGCCAGCCCTGCGCTGCGGAACAGCGGCACGATCTCGGCGGCGGCGGCGCGCGCCGCCGCCTTCGCGACGGCCAGCGCCTGCGCCGGAACGCGTCCCTCAGCCACCTGGCGCGAGGCCTTCGACGTGCCGTCGCAGCTCGCCCTCGACGATGAACAGCGACCCGCCCCCCGGCAGCGGCTGGCCCACGTGCGGCAGGGCCTGCGCCACCGGATGGGCGGGATCGCGGGCGCGCAGGATGACCTCGGCCCGATAGCGCGTCTCGTGCAGTTCGAACTGGCCATCGACCTCGAGCGGCCCGCCGTCGTCCTCGACCTCGCCGATCACCAGACCCGGTGCCTGGGTGGCGAAGGTGGCCCGCAGCGGACCGAACCGTGCCTGGGCCTGACCGGTGACACCGGCGTCGCGCCAGGTCGCCCGGCCGCGGGCGTCGAGTATGGCCAGACCGGCAAGGTGCGCCTGATCGATCTCGACCTCGACGGTACCGATGAAGCCAAGGGCCGGAATGTCGAGGACCGGGCCGAGCAGGAGCGCAGGCAGAGACAACTGCATGTCCTGGACCCTCAGGCTGCCGTCGGGCATCCGGGTGCTGCGTGCACGGGCCTGCCAGGCGGGTCCCTCCAGTGCCCAGCTGGCACCCACCTGGCGTCGGAACAGGCCGCGCCAGTCCAGCTGCCAGTCCAGGGCGCCGACCGGAAAGCCATTGACCCGCATGTCGCCGGCCCGGCCCTTGCGCACGGTGCCGGTGACCTGCTCGAGCTGCAACGCGGGCCCCAGGTGGTGGCCGAACTGCCGCCACGCGAAGCCGGCGGGCAGGTACCAGGCCGCCAAGGCAAGCACCAGCAGCAAGACGAGGACCAGCACAAGGATGCGCACGACCACTCTCATCAGGGATCCTCGATCAGCAGATTGGCATCGACACGCCCGGTGTCGGTGCGCGTCACGGCAAGTTCGGCAACCCTCACGCCGTATTGGCGGCGCAGGGCCTGCAGCCAGTCGGCAAGCGGGTCGAAGGCGACCGACTCCAGGCGCAGGCGCACCCGGCCGGTGCCGGCCGGTTCGATCCGGACCAGTCCGCCGGCGAGTCCGGTCTCGCGCAACCCGGCGTCGGCCAGCGCCAGAAGCGACTGCCCGGCGCGGTCGCGTGCCGCGCTTTCGCCGACCGCCACGGGCGACGCCGACGCGGCCAGCGTCCGCATGCCCTGCAGATCCATGGCCAGGCGGGCATTGCCCTCGAGCAGGGCGCTGCGGGCGTCGACCAGCGGTTTCCAGGCGAGCGCCCAGAACAGCAGCACCGCCAGCACCACGCCCCCGACCAGAAGCGCCCTGCGCTCACGGCGCGCACGCGCCAGCCACCACGTCGTCAGGGCGTTCATGCGGTGCCACCGCGCACGCGCAATCGACCGCGGACCTGGCTGCCGACCGGATCGACGCCGGTCAGCTCGACGGCCAGCCCGAGCGTCGCCAGGGATTCACGCAGGGCATCCAGACCGGCGACATCGGCGGCGGCCACCTCCAGTTCCAGGACCCCGACCCGCCAGTCGAGCGCATCCAGTCGGTAGCGCGACCCCTGGCTCAGCACCGGCGCGATGCGCAGCAGCAGCGGCAGCAGCTCCTCGCCCGCAGCGTCGCTGCGCCGGCGGCCCAGTTCGGCGGCCAGCTGCGCCGCCGGATCTGCCGTCATCCGCAGGTCCGGCAGCACGGCCGCGAACACCTGCGCCATCTGGGCCCGCATGGCCGCCTGCTGCTTGCGCCCTGCGTGGACGGCCAGCAATGCCTCGGCGACCGCCAGGAGCAGCGCCAACCCGGCCAACACCGCTGCGGTGCGCCACAGCCGGCGTCGCCCGGCATCCAGGCGCCGTGCGGGAAAAGCGTCCTGCAACAGGTCGGGCGCCTGTCCGGATTGCGCCAGCCACCAGCGCGCACGCTCGGCGCCGGCCAGGCTGACGGGGGCTTTCGCCGGCTGCCAGCGACCCTGGGCATCCAGGCTGACCATCGGCAGATCGCCGGCCAGCGAGCGCCACTGCGGCCAGTCCTGCGCGGCGACTGCGCAGGCCATGCCGTGGTGGGCCGCCAGGACCCGGTCATCCAAGGCCAGGACAGCCAGTTGTCCCTCTTCACGCGGCAGCAGGTGGGCGTCGGCGACCAGGGCGTCGACGCTCAGTCCCAGCCCCCCCAGGGCATCCAGCCAGGTGCGCATGCGTTCCCGGGCGACCACGGCGACCTCGACCGAGCCGTCGCCCGTCCGGCGACCCAGCGCGAAATGCAGGGACTCGACCGGCTCGGCCAGTCGCTCCTCGAGCGCGAACGGCACCGCCTGGCGCAGTTCCGCCGGGCGGCGGGCTGGCAGCCGCACGAGGTGCAGTCCGACGTGCTCGCCCGGCACCACCCCCAGAACCCGGGCCTGCGCCGGCACGGCCATGCCCGGACGCCAGCGTGTGACGCTGCCGGCATCCAGCAACCAGCCGTCCAGGCCGGCACAATCGACGAGCAGCGTCAGAGCCATGCGCGAAGCATAGCGGCAGCGCCGGCCTGCAAGTCCACGGCGATCACCAGCGCCCCTGGCTGCGCGCGGTCACGCGGACCAGCCCGGTTCCGGCCTCCCGCTCCAGCAGGCTGTAGAGGCGCACAGGCACCTGCGCCTGGACGATCTGGATCTCGGCAAGGAAGTGCCGGCTGCGGACATCGATGCCCAGCGCCAGCTGCGGCGATGGTGGCCGACCCAGTTCGCGCTCCACCGCAGCCAGGAAGTCCGTGCTGCTGGCATGGCGGGCGCGACCGTCCTGATGCAGGCGCCGCGCCACGCCCGGGCCGATGTCCTCATGCAGCGACATCAGGACCGCCACGCTGGCCGTGTTGACGTTGACCGGGCTGTCGGGATCGGAATGCGCGCACACGTGCGGCGCCAGGCGCTGCAGGATGGCGGCATCGATGCCGGCGACCAGGGCCAGTTCGCTGGCGTGAACGAAGGGGCCGTTGGCGGGTCGCCGGGGCGGCGTCAGGGCCGCATAGGTCGCCTCCTCGCCGCCACCGGCGCGGCCCTGGTCGTCCTCGTCCAACCAGTCGAGCACGGCGTCCACCAGGCGCGGATCCAGTTCGAGCACGCGCAGCAGGCGCTCGAAACGGGCCACCGCAAGGTCGGCCTGCTGGCCCCGCGACCACAGGCCGTTGAGATTCAGGCAGCCGTCGAGCTCGCGCATCCGTCCCTGCGCCATGCCCTCGGGCAGCGGCAGCGGCGGCATCGGGTGGCTCCAGGCGTCGCCGGCCGCGTCGACGCCATCGCGCGCGGCGTCGTCGCGCAGGATCCGGGCCGCCCACAGTTCCAGACCCTGCTGCAGGGCGACCGCCTGCGCGGCTCGGCTGTGCTGGAGCGCCCGCATCTGGCCGAGCAGGCCGCGGTCGAGCAGGCCGGCGACCAGCAGCGTCACCAGGGCGACCACCAGCACGGCGGCAAGCAGGGCGACGCCGCGCTGGCGATACGGCGGTGCCCTCACGGTGCCGGCTCCGGCAGCTCGACCAGGCGAAGCAGCCGGCCCAATCGCGCGTGCTCCAACGTGATCTCCGCCGCCCTGGGCAATGTCGTGGCGGTCGCGCCGAGACCTGCCGGAGGCCACTGGTCGTGCCAGCGCCCATCGACCGCCAGGAAGCGGACGCGGAGCGCAAGGACGCCTTCCATCATCGTGGCCTGATCAGGCCGGGTGCCGTCGGCGCGGTCCGGGGCCGGCCAGCGCAGGCGCTCCACCCGCCCCTGCGCAGCCCGGTAGGCGATCCGCTCGAGTCTGGCGGCGCTGGCATCGCCGGCGCCGCCCCGGCCCAGCGTGCTGAGTTCCAGCCCCCCCTGCCCACCTACCAGGGCGGGCAGCCGGGCGTCCCGGTCGATCCGCACCGGCCGCGCCACCACCCCGCGCAGATCGCGCTCCATCATCGCCAGCGTGCGCGCCACGGCATCCACCTCGCGACCGCGCTGGTCCAGCGCCGTGCGGGTGGCGAGCACGGCGTTCAGGGCGGCCTGGGCGATTGCCGCCATCGCCGCGAACACGGCGAGCGCGACCAGCAGTTCGATCAAGGTGAAACCCGGCATCCGGCGATCCGGACCGGTACTGGCGAGGGAACGCCTCATGGCCGGCCCGCGAAGCCGGTCAGGGAGGCGCGCAGGTCGCGCCGCGCTGGATCGAATGCCACGGCGATCTCGATCCGGACGATGCCGGGCAGGTCCGTGCCGCTGACATCGGCGCGCCAGTACAGCAGACGGCCGCCCTGCTCCTGCTGGCCCTCCCGGCGCCCGGGCGTCGGCGGAACCGGCTCCAGGCGGAGGCTGGCCAGGACGTTGCCCGCCACCGTCGACGCCAGCAGGGCTTGTTCCCGGTGACCGGCGGCCTCCACGGCAAGGGCGGCGCTGCGGCTCAGCGCAAACAGCGCCAGGGCCAGCACCGCCAGTGCCACGAGGACTTCGAGCAGCGTGAAGCCGCCCGTCCTGTTCGGCACGGGGGCGCTGCGGCGACCAGGGTCAACCGGCACCGTGCCAGCCCCGGCCGTCGGCGGCCGCCTCCTCGCGAACGGCACGGCCATCGGCGCCGGCACGGACGCGCTGCAGGACCCGACCCTGGTGAACGAAGCGCAGTTCGAAAGGGGTCAGGGCGCCGTCGGCACCGCACAGCGCCATCGGCACCGGTTCGGCCGGCGGCAGCGCCGGCAGCGCGCCGCCCGGCACGGCCAGCGCGAGGCCCTCCAGGCGGCGCGGCCGGAACCGGTGGCTGTCCGGAAACGGCAGCCAGCCCTCCTCGATCTCGATGCTGAAGCCGTAGCCGTCGGCCAGGGCGTGGATGCCGATGCTGCGACCGGCCAGCTCGGCCTGCTCGCAGACCAGCGCCAGCAGGGCGTGGAAGCGGTCCGCCTCGCGAGCCGCGCGCCTGGCGTCGCTGGCCGGCATGCTGATGACCACGGCCGTCGCCAGTACGGCGACGATCGCCACCACCACCAGCACCTCGATCAGCGTGAATCCCCCGGCCGCCGGTCCCGATTGCGCGGATCGCTCCATGGCGGCCGCCTTGCTACAGGTTCCAGGTTCCGATGTCGGCCCCATAGCCCTCGCCACCGGGCTGGCCGTCCTTGCCGAGCGACCAGACGTCGAACTCGCCGCTGCGGCCCGGCGCCATGTACTGGTAGGGCCGCCCCCAGGGATCGACGGGCAGGCGCGGCAGGTAGCCGCCCTCTTTCCAGTTCGGCGCCGGCGGGCTGCCGGTCGGGCGCTGCACGAGTGCCTCCAGGCCTTGCTGGGTGCTGGGGTAGGTGAAGTTGTCGAGCCGGTAGAGGTTGAGTGCGGTGACGATGGCCTGCACGTCCTGGCGCGCCCGCACCACCGCCGCCTTGTCGGGCTGGTCCATGATCCGGGGTACCACCACGGCGGCGAGGATGCCCAGGATCACCACCACCACCAGGACTTCGATCAGGGTGAAGCCGCGGGCCGGGATCGCCGACGCACGGGTGCTAGGATTTCCGGTCATTTCCGCAAGCCAGTCCAGGTTCGTCCGGATGATAACAAAGCCGCCCGACGGCAACGCCGGCCTGGTCGCGCGCGACCTCTCGGTGCTGTGGCATCCGTGCACCCAGATGCACGACCACGAGTCGTTGCCGCCGGTTCCCGTGGCCGGCGCGGAGGGCGCCTGGCTGACCGACTTCGAGGGCCGCCGCTACTTCGACGGCATCAGCTCGTGGTGGACCTGCCTGTTCGGCCACCGGCATCCAGCGATCGTCGAGGCGATCACCGCCCAGCTCGGCCGGCTGGACCATGTTCTGCTGGCCGGTTTCAGCCACGAACCGGCGGTGGCGCTGGCCGAGCGCCTGCTGGCGATGGCGCCGCCCGGGCTGGCCCGCGTCTTCTATGCGGACAATGGCTCCAGCGCCGTCGAGGTGGCCCTGAAGATGAGCCTGCACGCCTGGCGCAACCGCGGCCAGCAGCGCCACCGCTTCGTCGCACTGACCGGCGGATACCACGGCGAGACCCTGGGCGCCCTGTCGGTCACCGATCTCGGCCTGTACCGCGAGCCCTACCGCCCGTTGCTGGTGGAGCCGCTGTGGGCGAACTCGCCGGACGCCTACCTGGCCGAACCCGGCGAGAGCGCGGCGCAGATCGCGGCGCGCCGCCTGGACGAGCTCGACGCCCTGCTCGGCCGCCATGCCGGCGAGGTCGCCGCGGTGATCGTCGAGCCGCTGGTGCAGTGCGCCGGCGGCATGCGCATGCACCATCCGGACTGGCTGTCCGGCCTGCGGCGACTGTGCGACCGCCACGAGGTGCACCTGATCGCCGACGAGATCGCGGTCGGCTTCGGGCGGACCGGAACGCTGTTCGCCTGCGAGCAGGCCGCCATCACCCCCGACTTCCTGTGCCTGTCCAAGGGCATCACCGGCGGTTTCCTGCCGCTGGCGGCGGTGCTCACCACGGCCGACGTCTACGCTGCGTTCTACGACGATTGGCGCAGCGCCAGGGGCTTCCTGCATTCGCACTCCTACACAGGCAATCCGATCGCCTGCGCTGCGGCACTGGCGAGCTGCGCGCTGTTCGACGACGGCACCGCGCTGGCCCGCATCGAGCAGCTGGGACGCTGCCTGGAAGAGGCGATGGCACCGTTGCGCGGACACCCCAACGTCGCCGACGTCCGCCGCAGCGGCCTGATCGCGGCGGTGGAGGTGGTCGCCGATGCGGCGACCCGGACGCCGTTCCCGCCCGGCGAACGTCGCGGCCGTCGCCTCTACGCGCACGCCCTGGAGCGGGGCGTGCTGCTGCGCCCGCTCGGCGACGTGGTCTACTTCATGCCGCCCTACTGCAGCACCGAAGAGGAAATCGCCATGATGGTCGAGGTGGCCGCCGAGGGAATCGGCGTGATGCTGGCCTGATGCGCACCATTCGATGCCATGTCGACGCGCCGCTCGAACCTGGTTCGATGGTCGGCTTGCCGGAGCAGGCCCGGGCGCACCTGCAGCGCGTGCTGCGCCTGCGTGCGGGCGACGCCGTGGTGCTGTTCAATGGCGACGGCAGCGACTATCCCGCGGAGCTGTCGGGCGCGGGCGACCGCCTCGCCGCCAGCATCCTGGGGCGCGCTCCGCCCACCGCCCCCGAAGCCGGGCTGGAACTGGTCCTGGTCCAGGCCCTGGCGCGCGGCGAGAAGATGGACTGGATCATCCAGAAGGCGACCGAACTGGGTGTCGCCCGCATCGTCCCGGTGGTGTCGGTGCGCAGCGAGGTGCGCCTGGCCGGGGATCGCCTGGACAAGCGCCTGGTGCACTGGCGAAGAGTCGCAAGCAGCGCCTGCGAGCAGTGCGGGCGCGCCCGGGTGCCCGACATCGTCGCGCCGCAGGCCCTCCACGAGGTGGCGGATGCCGGACTGGCCACGACCCGGCTGGTGCTCCACCCGGACACCCAGGCTGGGCTGCCGGCCCTGGCCCTGCGTAGCAGCGTCGCGGTCGCGGTTGGACCCGAGGGCGGCTTCGACGACATCGAACTGGCGCAGCTGCTGCGCGCCGGCTGGCTGGCGACGCGTCTGGGCGACCGCATCCTGCGCACCGAGACCGCAGGCCTGGTGGCCGGCGCGGCCCTGCTGGCCCTGGCCGGGGAGTTCGGCCCGGACAGGCCGGCGCAAGGCTGAACACTCCGCCAAGACCGGGCGGCCATCACATTTCAACAGTGATTGCAATCCCGTTCGTCCCGCATTAGCGTCGGCTGTGCGCATCCGGGTGACCCGTTTCGATGGGGGTCCTGGACGGGTCTCCTGCCTGCGCGGTTGGTCGCCATCCTGACGGCCACCGGTCCCACGGGAGGAAAGTCCATGCGTACGGCGTTGCTGTTCCCCACCCTCCTGGTCGCGGCGCTGGCCGCGCCCGTCGCCCGAGCCCAGCTCGACTGCACCGCGCTGGCCAACAGCACAGCGGCCGAACCGGCCGGCTACGCGGCCCAGTGCGGCGGTCCATCGGCGCACCCGACCTGGCAGGCGCCCAGGCAATGGCGCGATCCCACCGACACCGGCTTCTCGTACAACATGAGCACCGGGTTCGGCGGCGTCCAGGGCCTCAAGACCTACGTATTGAACGATTTCACCACGCAGACCGTGGTCGGCAATCCCGGTGCCAGTTTCTTCGCGCTGGATTTCGACCCCGCTGGCAACGTCCTGTACGCGGTACAGGCCGGGGCGCCCCCGGTGCTGGGCACGATCAACACCGGCACGGGCGTATTCACGCCGATCGCCAACGTTTCGGTGGCCGACCCGCCCACCGGGCTGAGCATCGACCCGGTCACCGGCGATGCCTGGTATTCCACACCCACCAACCTGTACACGCTCGATCTGGCCACCGCCGTCGCCACCCTGGTCGGTCCGTTCGGAACGACCGGGATGATCGACATCGCGATGAACTGCGATGGCGATCTGTACGGCCATGACATCGGCACCGACGCGCTGTACTCCATCGATACCGCCACCGGAACCGCGACCCTGATCGGCGGCCATGGCCTGGCCGCGAACTTCGCCCAGGGCATGGACTTCGACAACAGCGACGGCACCCTGTACGCGGCGATCTATACCGGCAGCGGCACCTACACCTACGGCACCTTCAACCTGGCCACCGGCGCGATCATCCCGCTGTCCACCAACAATCCGCCCGGTGAATGGGAGCTGGCGATTCCCACCACCTGCGGCAGCAACGGCAACGAGGTGGAGCCCAACGACAGCAAGGCCGAGGCCAATGCTCTGCAGCTGCCGCCGGTGAGCACGCCGGCGGTCATGACCGGCTCCAGCCAGTCGGCAAGCGGCGTCGGCCTGGACTATTTCCGGGTGACCACCGCGGCCCAGGCCACGGCGGGCTTCTACCGGCACCGCCTGATCGTCACCAGCACCACTCCCGGGCACACCGCCACCATCCGCGGCCTGAACCAGGCCGCCGGCGTGATCGGCACCACCGATACTGCGGTGCAGACCAGCTCGGCGGCGACCACCCCGGCCCGCTTCGTGCAGTGGTACACCAGCGAGATCCCGGCCGACATCTACGTGCGGCTGACCGGCACAGGCACCACCACCGATCCCTACGTGCTGAACTACGAGATCGAGGCGGTGACCGTGGTCGAGGGCCCGGACATCACCTTCGGCAGCGACATCGACATCACCACGGTCGGCCAGACCACCACCGATACCGATATGTGGGTCTACGACGGCGACCGCCTGGCGATCGTCGGCTTCGGCAACGACGACCAGCCGGCACCAGGCACCGGGCTCCAGTCGCGCCTGACCCGCACCTTCGCCCCGGGCATCTACTACCTGGCGATCTCGAACTACAATTTCGCCAACAATCTGGCCTCGCCGCCAGACGACCGCTTCCTCGGCGGCGCCGTGCTGGACTTCCCTGGCGCCATCGCCAACTCGTCGACGGCGCTCAACCTGCCCCTGAACCCGCTGATCGATGGCAGCCCGGTGACGGTCTCCAGACCCGGGCCCTTCGACGTCGTGTTCATCTCGTTCGGCAACGACGGGCCGCCGGACATCATCTTCCGGGGCGATTTCGAGTGCGACACCGGCTTCCCGGGCTGCAACGGCGGGGGTACGCCGGGCGTCTACACCGACCTGGCGACCTTCCTGCAGAACGTCTCGCCGGGCTACTACGCCGAGGACTTCGCCAGCGTGCCGGGCGGCAGTGCCGGCCCGTCGATGAACTTCAGCGGCAACGGCTTCGCATTCACGATCACCGCCACGGGTCCCGGCTCCAACAACCTGTTCAACGAGCCGGGCATCATCTCCACCGACAGCGCCCTGGATGCGATAGTGCTGACCTTCACCGGCGCCCCGGTGACCGCCATCGGCGGCAACTTCTGGGCGACCGACTTCAGCTTCGCAGCGGTGCCGAGGACGATGACGCTCACCCTGAGCGACAGCACCGTCGAGACCTACACCAGCAGCGGCCCCGGCGATTTTCGTGGGTTCGTGACCGCGGCACCGATCACCAGCATCACCATCGATGCCGCCGACACGCCGGCCAACGGCTGGTCGACCATGGACAACGTCGTGGTCGGCGACTGAGGTCCGCGCACCTGCCGGCCAGGGACGGCCGGCGGATCCGTGATCCGACGCCGCCGTGCCTCCGGGCCGGCGGCGTCCCCGTGCCCATGATTCGCACATCGTGCTGCACGCCACCTTGCGGCGCGGCCACGGCAGCGGCACAGTCCAAGTCCCGTTCCGTCGCCGTGCCCCCCTGCATGCGCCTGCTGCTGTCGATCGCCCTGCTCCTGAGCCTTCCCCTGCAGGCCCAGACGCTTTTCCACAACGCCCGCTTCCATGGCCCCGATCCCGGCCAGGCCACGGCGACGGCCATGCTGGTCGATGCCGGGGGCCGCATCGTCGCGCTCGGCACCGCGGAGGAACTGGATGAGCTGGCCGCCGGGGCCGCGCGCGTCGACCTGGGCGGCGCCCCCGTCCTGCCCGGCCTGATCGACGCCCATGGCCACCTGCTCAACCTGGGCATGGCGCTGATGTCCGCCGACCTGGTCGGCGCGGACAGCAAGCAGGAGATACTCGCCCGGCTGCAGCGCTTCGAGGCACGGCTGCCCGAGGGCGCCTGGCTGACCGGACGCGGCTGGGACCAGAACCGCTGGCCGGATGCGACCTTTCCGACCGCCGCCGATCTCGACGCCGCCTTCCCAGGGCGTCCGGTGTGGCTGCGCCGCATCGACGGCCACGCCGGCTGGGCGAACAGCGCCGCACTGGCACTGGCCACGCGCGACCTGTCCGGCGACTGGCAGCCCGACGGTGGCCGCATCCTGCGCGATGAGGAAGGCCTAGCCACCGGCGTTTTCATCGACGCAGCCATGGCCCTGATCGGTTCGGCGGAACCGGCACCGGACGAAGCGACCCGCGTGCGCGCGCTGGAACTTGCGCTGGCCGAGGCGTCCCGGCTGGGTCTGACCGGCGTCCACGACGCAGGCGTGAGCCTGGACACCCTCCGGCTCCTGCGCCGGCTGGCCGACCAGGACCGTCTGCCCTTGCGCGTCTACGCGATGGCCGACGGCGATGCCGAGGCGCTCGACTGGCTGTGCCGCGAAGGCCGCTACCGGCATCCGGACGGCCGCCTGGAAATGCGCTCGGTGAAGCTCTACATGGACGGCGCCCTGGGCAGCCGCGGCGCCGCCCTGCTGCGCGACTACAGCGACGAGGCTGGCAATCGCGGCCTGCTGGTGACGCCCCGTGAGCGCATCGAGTCGGCGGTGGCCAAGGCGGCACGATGCGGCATCCAGGCCAATACCCATGCCATCGGCGACCGCGGCAACCGCATGGTGCTGGACATCTACGCCCGAGTGCTCGAAGGAAGCTATGGCGACTCACGTTTCCGCATCGAGCATGCCCAGGTGGTCGGCGCACCGGACATTCCAAGGTTCGCCGAGCTTGGCGTGATCGCCTCGATGCAGCCCATCCACGCCACCAGCGACATGCCCTGGGCGCAGGCGCGACTGGGCCGCGACAGGCTCGCCGGCGCCTATGCCTGGCAAAGGCTGGCCGGTGCCGGCACCCGGCTGGCGTTCGGCTCGGACTTCCCGGTCGAGCCGGTCAACCCCTGGTTCGGGATCCACGCCGCCGTCACCCGGCAGGACGCCGAGGGACGTCCGCCCGGCGGCTGGCTGCCCGACCAGCGCGTCGATCTGGCCACGGCACTGCGCGGTTTCACGGTCGATGCGGCCTACGCCGGATTCGCCGAGGACGAGGTCGGCGGCCTGGTACCGGGCAGGCGGGCCGACTTCATCGTCCTTTCCGACGACCCCTTCTCGTTGCCCTCGGCGCGCCTGCGCGGCGTGACCGTGGTGTCCACCTGGCTCGACGGCCGCAAGGTCGCGAACGCCGATCCCTTGCAGTGAGTGCCCGATGAACACCCCGCGCCATGCCCAGAACCTGCCCGCCGCCGCCTGCCGCCGGCCGCCATCCGCGTACGCCTGGCCGCGCCGGCTCACTGTGGTCGTTGCCCTCCTGATCGGCACCGCCGCAACCGCTGCCGATCGGCGCGGCGATGCCCTGTTGCTGGCGCTGGAGGACGCCACCGCCATCGAGGTGGATGCGCTGAAGGGGCACCCGGGGGTCGGCTGGTGGCTCGAACTGGGCGACCGCCTGCTGGTGGTGGCTGACGGCGACGGTGCCATGCTGCGCCAGGCGCTGGCCGGCAGGGGTGTGGTCGCGGATCTCGGCTCCCTGGCGCCGGACGACCTGGTCCTGCATGCCCGCGGCTGTGCCGAGACCGCCGAGGCCATTCCGCAGGGCTGGCTGGTCTGGCGCGGCGCGACCCACGACCTCCTTCGACGTCCGAAATCCTTCGCGCCTGCGCCGCCGCTGGCCGGCGGCGACGGGCCCCTCGGACCCGCCTGGCTGCCGGTCGCTGCCAACTCCACGCTGGCGCGCATGCACCGGCTGGACCGTCCCGAAGGCGTCGCGCCCGATCCCGGAATCGCGCCGATCGTCGACCGCGTCGACGCTGCCCGCTGGTTCCAGACCGTGTCGACGCTGACCGGATGGGACCGCTCCAGCTGGTCGCCGCAACTGCCGCTGGCGCGCGCCTGGATCGCCGGGGAGTTCGCCGCGCTGGGCCTTGCGGTGAGCGAACCGACCTTCAACTTCCCGCCCGGCAACACCCCGGCACCGATCGCCAACGTGATCGGCACCTGGACCGGCACCCACGAGCCCGACCAATGGATCGTGGTAGGCGGCCATTACGATTCCCGCAATGCCAACAATTCCGCGGCTGGCGCCGCGAACACGCCGGGTGCCGACGACAATGCCAGCGGCTGTTCGGGGGTGATCGAGGCGGCCCGGGCGGTGGTCCCGTTCCGACCCCGTCGCAGCGTGCTGTTCATGTGCTACGCGGGCGAGGAGCAGGGGCTGCATGGCAGCCATGGCCACGTGAACGCGCTCACGTCGGCCGGCGACCTCGGCCGGGTGCAGGCCATGCTCAACATGGACATGATCGGCTGGGCGCCGGACTCCAACCTGGGCGTCAATGTCGCGACCCAGGCCAACACCGGCACACCCGGCGCCAACCTGGCTCTGGTCGACGTCGTCGCCGATGCCGCCCTCGCCTATGCGCCCGCGCTCAACCCCTCGCTGGTCCTGCGCCAGTCGACCACCTGCTGCTCCGACCACTGGCCCTACCTGCTCGCCGGCCGGCCGGCGGTGATGAGCATCCATCGCTTCACCACCAGCTATCCGCAGTACCACCAGGTCGGCGACACCCCGGCAGCACTGGGGCCGTTCGCACAGGCGATCGGTGGCAGCATCGTGCGCATGAACGTGGGCGCCCTGTCCCTGCTGGCCGGCGCGAGCGATCGCATCTTCGTCGACGGCTGGGACTGAGGCCTGCGAGGGGCGGCGCAAGAAGGCTTCTGGCGAGCGGGCCGCTGGCCAGTACGCGTTGCTGGGGCGGCAACGATGCAGATCATGGCAAGTGCCAGCCCTCTCCCCCGCCCCTCCCCCGCAGGCGGGGGAGGGGAGAAGTGCGGTGCCGTCGCACCGGTAAAACGCCGCCTGGCAGCGGGCTGAGACACGACGCCAATCAGGTCTCCCGGAGGGAGACGGTAGCATTCGCGCGCGCTGTGCGAATCCTGGACGATCTTCCTTTGGCCCCTGCTCCCTGATCCCTGCTCCCTGATCCCTGCTCCCTGATCCCTGCTCCCTGATCCCTGCTCCCTGATCCCTGCTCCCTGATCCCTGGCCCCTGATCCCTGGCCCCTGATCCCTGGCCCCTGATCCCTGGCCCCTGGCCCCTGGCCCCTGGCCCCTGGCCCCTGGCCCCTGGCCCCTGGCCCCTGGCCCCTGGTCCCTGGCCCCTGGCCCCTGGCCCCTGGCCCCTGGCCCCTGGCCCCTGGCCCCTGGCCCCTGGCCCCTGGCCCCTGGCCCCTGGCCCCTGGCCCCTGGCCCCTGGCCCCTGGTCCCTGGTCCCTGGTCCCTGGTCCCCGGTCCCCGGTCCCTGGTCCCCGGTCCCCGGTCCCCACCCAAGACCGACCCGCGCGGTGCCGGCCAGGGCGTCCCGAAAGAACGACCGGGAGGGTGATCAGTCGACTGGCTGCTAGTCCAGCTCGTCCGCGACCGCCGCCTCGATGGCGTCCATGTCGGGAATGTGGGCGTCGGATTCGTCCGAAGTCAGCCGCACGCTCATCATGATGCCCGGACGACGCTCCGCCGCCGTATCGACCTGAACCGATTCCGGTCCGATCACGGTGAGGCGCGGAAAGCCCTGGGTCAGCACCGCGAGGTAGGGCACCTGGGCCTTGCCGCTGAGGCCCTTGAGAATGGCGATCTTTACGTTGAGCAGGCTCTCCCTGCCAACGAAGCCGGCGAAGGACGCGATCGAAACAAGCGGCAACCTGTAGTTGCGCCAATTGACCTTGCCCAGAAGCCAGGTCGCCTTGGTCGCCACCGGATCGGGGCTGACGAAGGTGATGACCTCGGCGATGACGGCGTTGGGCAGCAGCAGGCGCGTCTCGCTGATCGGCACCAGCACGCCGCGGAGGTCGGTTCTGATCTCATCCATGGGATACGCCGGCCTTTAGTTGACTGACTGCTGTTCGGCCAACAGCTCGGAGACCGCCTTGAGCATGTCTGCTTCCTGGTAGGGCTTGCCGAGATACCGGTTGACGCCGATCTCGAAGGCGCGCGCCCGGTGCTTCTCGCCGACGCGCGAGGTGATGACGATGATCGGCACGGCGCGGAAGCGCGGGTCGTTGCGCATGTAGCCGGCAAACTCGTAGCCGTCCATGCGCGGCATCTCGAGGTCGAGCAGGATGACGTCGGGCAGGCGCTCGTGGACGTGCTCCAGCGCGTCCAGGCCATCCTTCGCGGTCTGCACCTCGTAGCCCTCGCGCTCGAGCACCCGGGCGCTGACCTTGCGCATGGTGATCGAGTCGTCGACCACCAGGACCAGCGGCCGCTGGCGGGCCGCCGGCACCACCGGCGCCACCGGCGCCAGCGCGTCGCCGCGATCGCGAAGCGCGGCGGCACGGCGCAACAGGGCCGAGACGTCCAGGATCACCACCACGGCGCCATCGCCGAGGATGGTGGCGCCGAACACGCCGGGGATGCGCGCCAGCTGGGGTCCGACCGGCTTGACCACGATTTCCCGGCCGCCCAGCAGCGAGTCCACGCGCAGGGCGACCTTGAGGTCGCCGGCACGCACCATCAGCAGCGGCACCTGGGCGTTGTCGTCGAGCAGCGACGGATGCATGCCGAGCACCGCATCCAGTTCGTAGATCTCGTAGTCCTCTCCCGCGTACTCGACCTTCGGGCGGGTCTCGCGGATGCGCTCCTTGTAGTTGGCGTAGGCGAGCCGGACGATTCCCTGGACGCCCACCATGGGTACGGCAAAGGTGTGGTCCGAGACCCGGACCAGCACCGCCTGGCTGACCGCCAGGGTGTAGGGCAGGCGCACCCGGAAGCTGGCGCCCTGGCCCATGGTGGAGTCGATCGCCAGGCTGCCGCCGAGCTGCTTGATTTCGCTGGCGACCACGTCCATGCCGACGCCGCGACCGGCGTACTGGGTCAGCTCCGAGGCAGTCGAGAAGCCGGGTTCGAGGATGAAGCCGTACAGATCGCGGTCGCTGAGGTCCGATTCGGCGGACAGCAGGCCGCGGTCGATGGCGGTCCGCCGCACGCGCTGGGCATCGATACCCCGGCCGTCGTCGGCGACCTCGATGACCACTTCGGTAGCCTCGCGGGCGACCTTGATGCGCAGCTCGCCCTCTTCGCCCTTGCCCACGGAGCGGCGATCGGCCGGGCCTTCCAGTCCATGCACGAGCGCGTTGCGCAGCATGTGCTCGAACGGCGCCGCCATGCGTTCCAGCACGCCACGGTCGAGTTCGCCCTGGGCGCCCTCGACGGTCAGGCGAACCTTCTTGCCCAGCGCTTCGGCTTCCTGCCGGACCAGGCGACGAAGGCGCGGCAGCATGCTCTCGAACGGCACCATGCGCGCGCGCATGAGTCCTTCCTGGAGCTCGGCGCCAGCCCGGGACTGCTGCAGCAGGAGCGATTCGGCGAGCCGGGTATGTTCGTCAAGAAGACCCTGGATCGACTGCAGGTCGGACATCGACTCCGCGAGCGCGCGGGAGAGCTGCTGCAGCTGGGAGAAGCGGTCCATCTCCAGCGGATCGAAACCGGAGGTTCCGCCGCTCTGCTCCTGCACGCGCACCTCGCGCGAGAGGATCTGGGTCTCGGCCTCGATCTCCAGCTTGCGCAGCTGCTCGCGCAGGCGCATGACGGTCTGCTCGAACTCCTCCAGGCTGAAGCGGAACGATCCGATCTGCTGCTCCAGTCGGGTCCGGATGATGCCCACCTCTCCGGCGAGGTTGACCAGCGAGTCGAGCTGGTCCGCGCGCACGCGCACGAACTCGGTGACCACGCCTTCGGCAGCGGGAACCGCACCGGCGGTGAGCGCATGCAGGTCGACATGCTCGGGCATGCGCCTGGCGCCGTCGCCGCCAGGCGGCGGCGGCGAAGCCGGTTCGCGCGGCTCCGCGGCCGGTGCCGGCGCCGCTGCGGGCGCCACTTGAGCCGTTTCAGCCGCCGCAGCAACGCCGAAGACCAGACCGTTCAGGCGATCCAGGCAACGTCCGATCAGGGTCAGGTCCTCGGCGTCGAGGTCGCGCTGCTCGTTGTTTGCCGCCTCCAGCAGCGACTCCATGGCGTGACCCAGCTCGCCGGCCTCGATGAAACCGGCCATGCGCGCGCCACCCTTGAGCGTATGCAGCTCGCGGGCCAGCTCCTGGGACAGCTCGGACTGGCCGATATCCGCACCCCGGGCCAGATGCTGCTCGCAGCGGTCGAGGATCTCGCGCGCTTCTTCACGGAAGAGCTCGGCAAGATCGGGATCGATGTCGCCCGGCGGCAGTGGCTTCTGGCCGTCGAGCAGGGATCTCAGCAGGGCCCGCTCGTCGCCCTCGACCGCCTGCCAGCCGTCGTCGGCGGCCGATGGCAGCGGCTCGAGCGGTGCCGCACGCCGGAATTCCGCGTCGGGAGCGGCTTGCTGCGGCTCCGCCGCCGGTTCCGTCGGGGATGACGGCGGCAGCTCGGCCCAGTCGAATGTCGCCGGCTGCTCCCCGCCCCCCGGCTGCTCCTCGTCCCGCTCGGCGGCGGCGGTCGGCGCGATCGGCGTGGGCTCCAGAAAGGAGTCAAGCAGCGCAGTGGAATCGGCATCGTCCGCGCCACCCGACGCCAGGTCGGCAGCCTCGAAGGCGATTTCCAGATCCTCGCCGTCGTCGGCGGCAGCGAACATCCGCTCGAGCTCGCCGTCCGTCAGCCCGGAATCGATGGCCGGCAGATCCTCGGTGGCCTGTCCCGCCGACTCCGGCAGCTCCGCGTCCTGCACGGGAGCGGTCGTCGCCATCAGGTCGGCCGCCCTCGCCTCGGCCGCCCGGGCCTCGGCGTCTTCCCGCGCGGCTTCCGCCAGCAGCTGCTCGACCGGCGGCACCGGCTCTCCGACCAGCCAGGCCGTGTCCTCGCGGACTTCCTGCAACTCTTCGGTGAGCGACGCCAGACGATTGGAAAGCGGCACCAGGTCGGGAAGCTCCCGCCCGGCATCGAGCCGGTCCAGCACCTGGGAAAGTGCCCCGCTGGCGTCGGTCACGACCGCGTAGCCCTCGTCGGACGGCGCCCTTCGCAAGGCACGCAGCCGCCGGACGTAAGCTTCCAGCGCCGCCGTGAGCTGGGTCACCGCCGGCAGCTCGACCGCGCCGAACGCGCCGTTGAGCGTATGCACCGCGCGCAGCAGATGCTCCGGCACCGCCGCCATCGCCGGATTCTCGCGGGAATCGTGGAGATAGGCGTCGATCACGCCGATGTGTCCGGCGACTTCGCTGCGCAGGATGTCGAGCAGCACCGGGTCCAGGATTTCCCCGGCATCGCCGGTCGCAGGCTCCCAGGCGGACGTCGCGTCCTCGCTTTCCGTCCAGGCGAATCCGGCATCCTCCACGACCGGTTCCGGTCCGGAACCGTCGCCCCCGGTCTGCAACGCGGACTGCGCGACCTCGATGCCCGGTGTCGCCATGCCCGCAGGCGGGGCCGCGGCCTCCGGCGCGGGCGGGCGCGGTCGATCGGCCCGCACCGGCGCCATCGCGTCGACCGGCAGCATCAGCTCCTCGCCTTCGGCCAGTGCCGCAGCCACGGCCATGATGCCGGCGATGTCACGACGAGGCTTCAGGTCGCCACACAACGCCGCATGAAACTCCGGAAGCGTTGCACTGGCGTTCTCCAGCACCCGCATCACCGACGGGCTCGCCGGGCGCTTGCCCGCCAGCACCCGGTTGAGAAGGTTCTCGATCTGCCAGGCGAATTCACCCAGCACACGGGCACCGACCATGCGGCCGCTGCCCTTGATGGTGTGGTAGGAGCGCCGGATGGTGCGCAGGAGCTCCAGCTCGTCCGGGTTGCGGACGTAACCGGGAAGGCTGGCGTCGAGGTTGCCAACCTCCTCGGAAAGCTCCTCGAGGAAGGTGTCGCGAATCTCTGGATCCGCGCCAGCGGCGGAATCGGCGTCGAAACCGAAGCCGGCTTCGTCGATCAACGCCTGGAACGGCTCGCGTCCGGCGATTTCCAGACCGGCGCTGGCCGTCGCCTCGATCGGGCGCTCGGGTTCGACCACCTCATCGGTGATCCGTTCGGGCATTGGCGGCTCGGGGATCGCGGCGGCGGACGCGGAGTCGGCCAGCGCGGAGGCATCGGGCCCGGCGGTCGAGGCCGTACCCGGCCCCACCCCGGCGGTCGCGCCGAACAGGTCGCGCAGGGACAGCCGCGGTGGCCAGTGGCCGAGCCGCAGCAGTGCCTCGGTGACCCGCTCCAGACCGCCCTCGCCATGACCCTGGTGGTCGGCGACCAGTTCCAGATAGAACTCCAGACCCGCTAGGGCATCGGCGAATCCGTTGATCTCCTCGGCCGACAGCGGCATCGCCGCGGCGTCCCTGGCACGCAGGAAGCCGGCCAGCGACAGCGCGCGCTCGGACGCGGCCTCGAACTCGAGCACGCGCAGGGCGCCGGCGACGTCGCGCAGCAACATGGCGGAGGTGACGTTGTGGTCGTTGCCGGCAGCACCGGCCAGGTGGGCGACGAAAAGCTCCTTGGCCTGCTGAAGGTTGACCGCCGCCTCGCGCACCACCGCGGCCGCCAGACGCCTGCGCTCGCCGCTGCCGGCGTCCTCGCCGGCCACGCCAAGGTGCTCGCGGTGCGACTGCAGGGAGGACTCGACGCCGATCAGCGCACCGGCGATCTCGAGCAACGCCTGATCGTCGCCGTGGCCGCCGGCCACCATGCCGGCCAGGGCGGTGCGCTGCGCCTGGACATCGGCGCGCTCGCGGCCCATGCCGACCATGCCCAGGGTGTCGGCGACACGGTCGAGGACTTCCAGTTCGGCCTTGAGCAGGCTGGTGTCGCCGCGGTCGCCGCGGATGTAGAGGTCGAGGGCGTCCTTGACCTTGAGCAGTTCCTCCTCGAGCGCCTGGACGACGCTGTTGAGCAGAGAACTGTTGCGGCCGGTCAGCGCGCCCCTCGCCTCGTCGACCTCGGCATCGGAACGCACCAGGTCGCCGAGCTGGAAGGCCGCCTGGACCTCGCCGGTGGCGCCACCCGCCGACTGGGCGGCATAGTAGAGCAGGCTGCGCAACAGGTCGGTCGGCGGCACCTGCTGGTACAGCACCTCGCCCTGATCCACCAGCCGCTTGATCTCGCGATCGAGTCGCCCGTAAAGGAGCTTGGCGGAGATGCTGGCGTCCAGCGCGTGTTCCTGCATCGCACCTGTGACCGCCGATGCGACCCACCAGAGCTGGCGGGCCGGACGTACCGAGACCACGCCGAGGATTTTCGTGGAGGCGTCGGCAAGCCGTGCCAACGCGGCCTCGTTGTCCTGGCCGCGGAACCACTGGAGAAGGGCGAACTGCCAGTCGCGCCGCACCGCCACCAGCCGGCGCTCCAGCTCGGCCGCCGCAAGGCGCTCGCCGGGCCTGGGCAGGTGGGAAGGCGGTTCCGGGTCGCTGGGCGGCACCAGCAGGACGCTCTCGCTGAGCAGCTTCTCGCCACGACACGAGCGCAGGTCGTTGAGCAGCGGCAGCAGGACGATGGGCACGTCGCGATAGCCGCTCTGCAGCCGCTCCAGGTAATCGGGCAACTGCAAGGTGGCGCGCAACAGGCTGGTGAGCGCGTCCTCGACGCGCTGGACGCTGCCCTTGGACAGCGCCACGACCAGCGCCTCCATTTCCTCAGCCACCAGCGCAGCGCCATACAGTTCGAGCATGCGCAGGCCGCCCAGCACCTCGTGCAGCGCGGCAAGGGCCTCGTTGGCACCGTCACCGGTGAAGTTCTCTTCGGCATGGCGTTCCAGCGCCTGCCCGGCACGGGCCAGGCTGGCGTCGATCTCGGGCTTCAGCCACGCCAGGCTGGTCTGGTCGATTCCGCTGTCAGGACGCATCGCGCTCGCTCTCAGGGGGCCTGGCAGGGTCAGTCGGCGGAGTCGTCAGGGACCGACACCATGTCGGCATCGTAGGCCCCGTCGATCTCGTCGGGCAGTTCCGTGGGCAGCTTGAAGTCGGCGACCGAGCGGCGCAGGCCGGCTGCCAATTCGGCAAGCTTGCCGACCGAACGCGCGGTGCGGTTGGCGCCGGTCGCGGTGTCGTCGGTGAATCCGCGGATCGCGTCCATGGTGCCAGCGATCTCCGAGGCGCCTCGCGACTGCTGCTGGGAGGCCTCGGAAATCTGGGAGATCAGCTGCGCCAGCTCCTGCGAGACGTTTTCGATCTGGTTCAGGGCGCGGCCGGCGTTCTCCGCCAGGCGGGCACCGTGCACCACGCCGGCGGTGGTCTGCTCCATCGAACCGACCGCCTCGTTGGTGTCGCTCTGAATGGTCTGCACCAGGGTTTCGATGCGTCGGGTGGCGTTACCGGCGCGTTCCGCCAGTCGCTGGACTTCGTCGGCGACCACCGCGAAACCGCGACCGGCCTCACCGGCCGAGGCCGCCTGGATGGCCGCGTTGAGCGCCAGGATGTTGGTCTGCTCGGCGATGTCGTTGATCAGCTCGACGATCGCACCGATTTCCTGCGAGGATTCGCCCAGACGCTTGATTCGCTTGGATGTTTCCTGGATCTGCTCGCGAATTGCGTCCATGCCGGCGATCGTCTCGCGGACCACCTGGGCGCCCTCCGTGGCGATGCTCACCGAGCGTTGCGCGACCTCCGCGGAACGCGAGGCGTTATCCGACACCGCGGCGATCGAGCGCGCCATCTCGGTCACCGACTGGGTGGCCGCGCCGACCTGGCGGGCCTGCTGCTCGGCCGACTGCGCCAGGCGCGCCGCAGTGTCCAGGGTCTCCTGCGACGATTCGGCGACCTGCGACGACGTCGTGGTCAGGGTGCCGACCAGGCTGCGCAGCTGTTCAACGGTGTAGTTCATCGAGTCGGCGATGGCGCCGGTGATGTCCTCGGTCACGGTCGCCTGCACGGTCAGGTCGCCGTCCGCCAGCGAGCCCATTTCGTCGAGCAGGCGCAGGATCGCCTCCTGGTTTCGCTGGTTGAGCTCGTTGGTCTCCTGGAAGCGGCGCCGCTCCGTGGCCCAGAACGACAGGCCCAGGCCGATCAGCGAGATCAGGGCCAACAGGCCCGAGGCGAAGCCCCACAGCAGGTTGGGGAACGGCCGGCGCGCCGCCGACTCCTCCCAGACGCGGCCGTGCTGGTTGCCGGCCAGCAGCATGTTCTCGCTCTCGATGCGCGCGCTCTCGGCGGCGTTCCGCGCTGCACCGATGCTGGCGGCACCCGCGGACAGCGCCACCAGGCTGGGCGCGAGCTGTTCCCAGGCCTGGGTCGCCTCGGCCAGGCCGGCGCGGGCGGCGGCGATGTCGACCGGGCGGATGCCGAGGTCGGCGTTGCCGTTGAGCAGGGCTTCGACGACCTGGCCGAAGATGGTGCCGTCGCGGCCGACACCTTCGGCGGCGGCGTCCACGCCGCGGTTGGCGTTCAGCACGTCGCCGGTGCGCCGGAGCATCCGGTCGATCAGGAGCAGCTGGTTGGATGCCACGAACACCTGCTGTGCGCTGCCGCGCTCGGCAAGGGCGCGGACCACGTCGTTCATGCGCTGCTGCACGATCGGCAGGCCTTCCTGGAGGGTCTGCGCGGCCTGCGTGGCATCGAGCACCGACTGGCGGCGCTCGAGCACCTGGCGGGCGGCGCCGCTCAGGGCACCCCACGCGGTGGCCAGGGTGTCCTGGCTCTGGCCGACCTGGCCATCGCCCTGTCCGCGCACCGCGTCAAGTTCGGCGAGGGTGCTGGTTCCGGTGTTCAGGGCGGTGTTGAGTTCCTCGAAGGCCACCTCGTTGCCGCGTGCGGCGCGCTCGGCATAGCCGGCGACGCGCAACGAGGTCACCTGCAACCGGCTGGCGTTGGCGGTGGCGCCCGAGACCGTGGCCGTCAGCTGCTGGCCGAGCCAGAAATTGGCGACGAATACGGCCAGGGCGATGATCAGCAGCGCAGCCCAGAACCTGAATCCGCTGGAGCGCGAGCCGGGCGTCCTTGCTTTGGAGCTAGCCATGACGGAGTTCCTCCCAGAACATGTTGTCCACGCCGGCCCGGGTCAGGCCGCCGCGTCGAGAAAGGCCTGCGCCCGGAGCAGGGTCGGCAGGGAAAGCACCGGCCAGAAGCGCTCACCGGCGCCATCGGCAAATGCATAGGGAACATAGGCGAGCATGCGCGGATCGATCACGTCCTCGGCGACCACCGCCGCGGCCTCGTCGAAGGCGCGCTGGCCGAGCACCGCGTCTACCAGCAGTCCGGTCGCCGCGGTGCCGCGCTGGCGAACCACCAGCACGCGGTTGCGATCGTCGTAAGGTGTCGGGGCATCGAACAGGAAATGGCCCAGGTCGACCACGGTCAGCAGGGTGCCGCGCAGATTGGCGATGCCGCGCAGCCATGGCTGGGCGCCCGGGACGAAGGTCAGCGAAGGCGGCACCAGGATCTCGGCGATCTCGCCGATCGCCGACACCGTCTCGATGCCCTGCACCGAAAAGCTCAGGCCACGCCACAGCTGCGGCCCGGCCTGCTGCGAGGCCGGCGCCTCTGCGCGATGCTCGAGCGCCCGCCGCTCGTAATCGAGCAGCAGCGCGTAGGCGGTGGTGGTCACCTCCCCTGCCATGGCGACCGTCCCTAGCCGCCGAGCGCGGCGTTGACGCGCTCGATCAGGTCATTCTCCCGGGCCGGCTTGACCAGGTAGTCGCGCGCGCCCTGGCGCAGCCCCCAGATGCGGTCGGTCTCCATGCTCTTGCTGCTGAGGATGATGACCGGGATGGCCGAGGTCTCCGGATCCTTGCTCAGGCTGCGGGTGGCCTGGAAGCCGTTCATGCCGGGCATCACCACATCCATGAGGATGAGGTCGGGATGCTCCCGCTTGGCGGCCGCGATGCCTTCTTCGGCATGGCCAGCCGAGGTCACCTGGTGGCCGTGCTTCTCGAGAATGCCCCGGTAGATCTGGGTCTCGGTCGGCGAGTCGTCGATGATGAGGATGTGTGCCACGGGGAACTCCTTGACGTCCCTGTACCTGGTATCAGCCGCGGTCGACGTTGCGGCGGATCGCACCGAGCAACTCGTCCCGCGTGAACGGCTTGGTGAGATATTCCTCGGAGCCGACTATGCGGCCCCTGGCCTTGTCGAACAGGCCATCCTTCGACGACAGCATGATCACCGGCGTCGAGCGATAGATCTGGTTGTTCTTGATGAGCGCGCAGGTCTGGTAGCCGTCCAGGCGCGGCATCATGATGTCCACGAAGATGATGTGGGGCTGGTAGTCGGTGATCTTGGCCAGCGCCTCGAATCCGTCGTTGGCGGTGATGACCTCGCACCCCTCGTTCTTGAGGAGGGTTTCCGCCGATCGCCGGATGGTCCGGGAATCGTCGATCACCATCACTTTCAGCCCGGCAATGCTGCCGCTGTTGTCCATGCCTGTCGCCGGCGCCTGATCCACGTTCTGAAATCCCCTGTCGATCGCCACGGCAACGCGGCGTCACGGGCTGTTTAAGGCCCTTCCCTGCTGGTGTCAAGCAATCCGGGCGCTCTGTAACGAATGTTATCCTTCCGGCCGATTCCGCCACGCTCCGACACCGACGCCATGCCGCTCGCCATCGCCGTGCTGATGGATCCGATCCGGGCCATCAAGCCGGTCAAGGACACCACCTTCGCGATGCTCCTGGAGGCCGCCCGCCGCGGCCACCGGCTCTACTACCTGGAGCAGGGCGACCTGGCCTGCGACGGTGCCGCGCCCCGGGCCCGGATGGCGCCGCTGGCCGTTCGCGAGGATTCCGCGAACTGGTTCACACTCGGCGACCCGCAGTGGCTGGAACTGGCCAGCATGGACGTCCTGCTGCTGCGCAAGGACCCGCCCTTCGACCGCGAGTACCTCTACGACACCCTGCTGGCCGACCTGGCCGAACGGGAGGGGGTGGCCGTGGTCAACCGGCCACAATCCCTGCGCGACGCCAACGAGAAGCTTTTCGCCCTGCATTTCCCGCAGTGCTGCCCGCCGACCCGGGTCGCCCGCGACCCGGCGGTGCTGCTGGATTTCGTGGAGACGCAGGGCCTGGCGGTCCTGAAGCCCCTGGACGGCATGGGCGGTCGCGGGGTGTTCCGGGCCCAGGCCGGCGACCCCAACCTGAACGTGATCCTGGAAACCTTGACCGAGGGCGGCCGGAGCCTGGCCATGGCCCAACGCTGGCTGCCCGAGATCGACCAGGGCGACAAGCGCATCCTGGTCGTCGATGGCAGGGCGGTGCCCTTCTGCCTTGCCCGCATCCCCCAGGGCAGCGACTTCCGCGGCAACCTAGCGCGCGGCGGGCGGGGCGAGGCCAGGCCGCTTTCCGACCGCGACCGCTGGATCGTCGACCAGGTCGCCCCGGAGCTGGTCCGGCGCGGCCTGCTGTTCGTGGGCCTGGACGTGATCGGCGACTGGCTGACCGAGGTCAACGTGACCAGCCCGACCGGCGTGCGCGAACTCGATGCGCAATGCGGCCTCAACATCGCCGCCCTGCTGATGGACGCGCTCGAGTCGCGGCGCAGCCGATGAGCTTGCCCGGGTTCGCGCCGCGCGCAATCGCCGGCTGCCAGGCCGGAACAGGGTCCCTGCCATGACCGGCGGCGGCGACGGCAGCGAACGCCTGACACTGACCGTGCTGTTCAGCGGCATCGTCCATGCCGTGGTCCTGCTCGGCGTCGGTTTCACCGCGCCCAGGCCGCCGCCCGCGACGCCGACCCTGGACGTCATGCTGGTGGCCAGCTCCACGCAACAGGCGCCCGACCAGGCCGACTTCCTCGCGCAGGCCAACCAGGAGGGCGGCGGCACCCTCGAGGAAAAGGCCAGGCCCAGCGCCACCGCCAGCTCGCCGGTGAACGTCCCGGTGGAAGGCACCGCCGAGCTCGAGCGCCGGCAGAGCGCGCCGCGGGTCGCCGACCAGCGACCCGCGCCCGTGGTCGCGACGCGCGCCGTGCGCACCGAGCAAGCGCCGGCGACCCGGCCCAACGAGCGCATCGACCTGCCGCTGCCCGAGGACGATGAGCTGCAGCGCCTGCGCCTGGAGCAGGCCCGCCTCGCCGCCGAGCGCGCCGAACTCGACCAGCGCTACGCGCGCCGGCCGCTGCGCCACTTCATCTCCGCCCAGACCCGCGCCGACCACTATGCCGCCTACATGCGCGCCTGGGTGGCCAGGGTCGAGCGGGTCGGCAACCTGAACTATCCGAGCGAGGCGCGCGAACAGCAGGTGCATGGCAACCTGATTCTCACCGTCGCGATCTGGCGGGACGGCAGCGTCGAGAGCATCGAGATCGTCCAGTCCAGCGGCCACCGCATCCTCGACGAGGCGGCCAGGCAGATCGTCCGCCTGTCCGCGCCCTTCAATCCGCTTCCGGACCATCCCAACCCGAACCGCCGCGCGGACATCCTGCACATCACCCGGACCTGGCAGTTCCTTCCCGGCGATGTGCTCAGGCACCGCTGAGCCGGTCCGACCCGGTCGGGAATGCGGGCGGCAGCCGCGGAAAACACTGCCTGCCCGGCCGCGCCGTCCGGATGCGCCGGGCCGCCACGCCGAGGGGCGGCCTGCCCCGCTGGTCGTACAATGACGCCATGTCGAATGGACCCTACCTGACCGGGCAGCTGCTGGTGGCGATGCCGGCCATGGCGGATGCCAGCTTCGAACGGGGTGTCACCTACCTGTGCCAGCACGACGCCAACGGCGCGCTTGGCCTGGTGGTGAACCGGACCTCGGGGATGCGGCTGGGCGACATTCTCGACGAGCTGGGACTCAGGGATTACCCAGCCAGCACCGGCGACCGCCCTGTGCTGGCCGGCGGCCCGGTGCATCCAGAGCGCGGCTTCGTGCTGCATTGCAGCGGCGGGCGCGAATGGGATTCCAGCCTCGAAATCGGCGACGGCCTGGTGCTGACCACCTCGCGCGACATCCTGGCGGCGGTCGCCGACGACAGCCTGGCAGGACCCTGGTTGTTCGCCCTGGGCTACGCCGGCTGGTCGGCCGGCCAGCTCGAGCAGGAACTGCTCGCCAACGCCTGGCTCACCGTGCCCTGCCGCAACGACCTCCTGTTCGAACTGCCCCTGGCAGAACGCTGGCAGGCCGCTGCGCGACAGCTCGGCGTCGACCCCGGCCGGCTGACCGGCTATGCCGGCCACGCCTGAGCCGCCCGGGCACCCTGGCCGGCACCCGGTGACCGGGGCGCCGTCGCAGGCCGCACGCGGCGGTACGCGCTCGGCCGATCCCTGAGCCATGACTGCGCACGACATCCCCGAGACCGTGCTGGCCTTCGATGTCGGCACCCGACGGATCGGCGTCGCGGTGGGCCAGCGTTTCACGGGCGATGGCCGGCGCCTGGCGGTGGTCGACAACCCCTCGCATGCACGCGCCCTGGACCTGGTCGCGCCGTTGCTGAAGACCTGGCGTCCGCAGGCCCTGCTGGTCGGGCGGCCACTGACCCTGGACGGCGCCGAGCAGCCGGCCAGTGCGCTGGCGCGCGGCTTCGCCCGGGCGCTGCGCGCCCGCTTCGGCCTGCCGGTCCTGGAGGTCGACGAGCGCAACAGCTCGCAGGAGGCGGCCCGCCGCTTCGCGGTGGCGCGCAGCGAGGGCCGCCTGCGGCGTGGCGCCGCCGAACTGCTGGACGCCGACGCCGCGGCCGTCCTGATCCAACGTTTCTACGACGACCCAGGCGCCTGGCTGCCGGCCGCGCCGCCCCACCCGAACGAGTATCCATGAGCCCCACCGCTGCCCTGCGCCAACTGACCGACATCGACGACCTCGATCGCGCCACCGCCGTGGCCCTGCTCGACCGCGCGCAGGCGCTGCGCGAGGTCGCCGGCGGCCGCGCGCCGCCGCTCCGGTCCCTGGCAGACCGCACCGTGGTCAACCTGTTCTTCGAGAACTCCACGCGAACCCGCGTGTCGTTCGCCCTGGCCGCGCGCAGGCTGGGCGCCGAGGTCGTCGACTTCCACGCCCATACCTCGTCCGCCGCCAAGGGCGAGACGCTGCTGGACACCTGGCGCACTTTGCGCGCCATGGGCACGGACGCGTTCGTGGTGCGCCATGCCGACGATGACGCGGTGGCGTCGCTGGCCGCCGCGATCGGTTCGGCGGTTCCCCTGGTGAACGCCGGCAGCGGGAAACGGGCGCACCCGACCCAGGCCCTGCTCGACGCCCTGACCATCCGCCAGCGCCTGGGCGAGTGGTCGGCACTGACCGTGACCGTGGTCGGCGACATCCGGCATTCGCGGGTGGCCCGCTCCAACCTCAAGTTGCTTCGTCTGCTCGGAGTCCGCCGGCTGCGCGTCGCAGCCCCCGCCGCCCTGCATGCCGAGGACCTGGAAGACCCGGCGGTGGAACGCTACGAGACCCTTGCGCCGGCGCTGGAGGGCGCCGACGTGGTGATGGCGCTGCGCGTCCAGCGCGAGCGCATGACCGAGGGCGGCAGCCCGGACCCGGACAGCTTCCACGCCCAGTGGGGACTGACCGCGACGCGCCTGGCGCTGGCCGCGCCGCACGCCATCGTCATGCACCCCGGGCCGATCAACCGCGGTGTCGAGATCGCCTCGGACGTGGCGGATGGTCCGCAGTCCGTGATCCTGGCGCAGGTCGGCAACGGCGTCGCCGTGCGGATGGCGGTGCTTGAGACCTTGCTGGCCGGGGTGGGGACCAAAGATGCGTAGCGGGGCCGACGGGATCGCGTCGTAGCGCAGGGATCGGCCACAGCAGCAGCGGCCTGGCTGGATTTCCGGGCTGACGCGCGGCGCACCCCGAGGCCGGCAGCCACGTGCGGCGGACGGCCCGCCGCCTTCATTCGGGCGGCAGCAGCTCCATGGCCATCACCAGCGCGTCCTCGCGTCCATGCTCGGCCGGGTAGTAGTTCGGCCTGCGACTGACCAGGTGGAAGCCCAGGGCGTCGTACAGGGCCACCGCGCCGATGTTGCTGGGCCGCACCTCCAGGAACACCCGTTGCGCGCCCAGGGTCCGGGCATCATCGAGCAACCGGGCCATCAGCACCCGCGCCAGGCCGGTACGGCGCTGGCCGGGATCGACGCAGACGTTGAGCACATGCGCCTCCCCGGCGGCTGCGGACAGCAGTCCGTAGGCGCACACCATGCCGGCGCGCTCGACAAGCCAGGCGCGGTAGCCGGCGCGCAGGCAGTCGGCGAAGATCCCCGGCGTCCAGGGGAAGGCATAGGCGGCCAGTTCGATCGCCATCACCGCGTCGACGTCGCTTTCGGTCATGGCCCGGAGGACGGGCAGTGCGGACCGGGCGGCAACCATGTGCGTCAGGCCCTCGGAGCGGCAAATGCCTTCAGGGCGAGCCAGAGCGCGCGCTTGCCTTCGGCACTGGACCAGCGGGAAGGCGGGGGCAGGTCGACGACCCCCGGGTTGGGGGCGGGGACGAACTCGATGCCCGTGGCCGGCACCGACAGCCAGGCCAACACCTGCCGCCAGACCGCCGCCTCCACGCCGTCCGCTGGCGGTGCGTTCGCACCGGGCGCGTGAACCTGGAGCCCCGACAGCGTCCGCGCAGGCGACGGCGCGGTCGCCGGCACCGTACCGGCGAGGTCGGCGACCGGACCTGCGTGCCGCTGCGGCGCCGGGTCGCCAACCGCCACCCGGCTGCGCAGGCGCCAGCGCTCCAGGCCGAGCGCGGCCAGCGTCCGCGACCGGGGCAGGCTCAAGGCGCTTCCTCGCCGCCCTCGGCGGGCGGCCTCAGCTGCTCGCGCCGGCTGCGACGGCTGCGACGCAGGTTCCAGACCGTGTAGATCGGCCCGGACGCCACGTAGATGGCGACCAGGATGAACATGTGCCGCGGCAGGTCGATCGCCAGCAACACGAATACGCCCAGCAGCGCCAGCGCCCAGAGAAAGGGCACGCGGTCGTTGACCTTGAGCGTCTTGAAGCTGTAGTAGCGGAAGTTGCTGACCATGAGGACCGCCGCGGCAGTCATCACGCCCAGCGCCGGCCAGGCGACGTCGGCGCCGGACAGCTCGAACTCCCGGCAGGTCCACACGAAACTGACCACCAGTCCGGCCGCTGCCGGGCTGGCCAGCCCCTGGAAGAAGCGCTTGTCGGCAACGCCGACCTGGGTATTGAAGCGTGCCAGCCGGAGCGCGGCGCAGGCGGCGTACAGGAAGGCGGCGGCAAAGCCGGCCTTACCGGCGAAGTTGCCCCAGTCGCGCAGGGTCGACAGCGACCACGTGTACATCAGCAGGGCCGGCGCCAGCCCGAAGCTGACCAGGTCGGACAGCGAGTCGTACTGGGTGCCGAACTCGCTCTGGGTATTGGTCAGCCGGGCGATGCGGCCATCCAGGCCATCCAGCAGGCCAGCCACCAGCACCGCCACGGCGGCCTCCACCGGGCGTGCGTGGATGGCGGCCACGATGGCGTAGAAGCCGGCGAACAGGCCTCCGGTGGTGAACAGGTTGGGCAGCAGGTAGACGCCTCGACGCATGCGCGGGCCATGCTCCTTCGCTCGGCACCCGGCCGGGCACCCTGGCCGACAGTGTAGCCGGGCGGCCGGGCGCCGGCCCCGCCCCCCCCCGGGTCCCGGCATTCATCGGCCAGTAGCCATCACCGGCCGCTTGCGCCATGCTAGGCCCCTGTTGCCACAGGGGAATCTGGCCATGCGCCGAATGCTGCTCGCTGCCGCCCTGCTCGCCGCCGCCCTGCCGGTCGGCGCCCAGCAGGTCTACAAATGGATCGACAAGGACGGCACCGTCCATTTCACCGACTCGCCGCCCGACGAGTCGGTCAATGCCGAGCGCCTGGTGCTGCGCGGTGCCACCCAGTCCACCCTGGTCGACATCCAGCCGCGTGGCATGACCCGCGAGGAAGTCGACCTGCTGTACACGCCGCAGCAACGCCAGGCGGCCTGCGAGCAGGCCCGTGCCAACCGCACGACCCTGCGCAACATGACCACGGTGATGCTGGACAAGGACGGCGACGGCGTGCCCGAAGAATTGACCGCGGAAGAAAAGGCCGCCGAGCTGGCACGTGCGGAAAGCCAGGTGAACCTGCTCTGCCGCGAAGGCGACGGCTGAGTCCGACTTCCCCGGCGAGGACCTGGCGGCCGGCCTCTCGCGGCTGGCCCTGCCTCCCGGGCCGCAGGTAGCGCGCCGGTCTTCTCGACAACCCTGGCGCGCGCCCCTGCTCCGCACCCTGCTGCCGGAAGCAGCCGGCGGGAAGGCCGCCCAACCATCGTTGGCGGGCCTGCCGATCCTCCCGCGGCGGCCAGCAGTCCGCCGATGGGCCCGTCTTCAGAACCAGCGCCGGTCCTCGCCGGCGGCGCCGGTGCGGACTGCCTCGACATTGCCGACGCAGCGTCCGCACAGCTCGGGATGATCGGCGACGGCACCGACATCCGGCCGGTGGTGCCAGCAGCGAATGCACTTGGCGTGCTCGCTGGCGCGCGCCGCGATCCGTGCCTGGCTGCCCGTGGCCAGCGCCAGGGCCTCGCTGCCGCCGGGAGCCTGGTCCAGCGGCTGCACGTCCAGTGCCGACGTGATGAAGAAGAAGCGCAGCTCGTCCGCCACCGGCGCCAGGCGCTCGGCCAGGGACGGCTCGAGATAGAGGGTGACCTCGGCATCCAGCGACGCTCCGATGGTGCCTGCGGCGCGCATCGTCTCCAGCACCCGGGCGGTACCGGCACGCAGTGCCAGGAGGGTGGCGAAGTCCACCTCCGCCAGCGGCGCGTCCGTGCCGAGCGCCGGCAGGTTCTGGTACCAGGTCGCGAACAGCGGCGAATCCGGGCGCTCGCCGGGCATCGCCTGCCAGGCCTCCTCGGCGCTGAAGCTGAGCACCGGCGCCAGCCAGCGCAGCATGGCCTCGGCGATGTGGTACATCGCGGTCTGCGCGCTGCGCCGGCCGCGGCTGCCGGCCGGCATCGTGTAGAGCCGGTCCTTGGTCATGTCCAGGTACAGCGCACCCAGCTCGTTGCTGCAGAACGACTGCACGCGCTGCACGACCTCCAGGAACTCGTAGCGTCCGTAGGCGGCGACCACCGCCTCCTGCACCCGGCGCGCCTGGTCCAGCGCCCAGCGGTCGAGCAGCAGCAGCTCGCCGTCCGGCAGCGCGTGCACGGCCGGGTCGAATCCATCCAGGTTGCCGAGCAGGAAGCGCAGGGTGTTGCGCATGCGCCGGTAGCCGTCGGCGACGCGCTTGAGGATCTCGTCGGACACCGACATCTCGTTGCGGTAGTCGGTGGAGGCCACCCACAGGCGCAGGATGTCGGCGCCCAGCGCCTTCATGACCTGCTGCGGCGCCACCACGTTACCGACCGACTTCGACATCTTGCGGCCCTGGGCGTCGACCGCGAAGCCGTGGGTCAGCACCTGGTCGTACGGGGCGCGGCCGTGCAGGGCGACGCCGGTGAGCAGCGAGGACTGGAACCAGCCGCGGTGCTGGTCGGAGCCCTCCAGGTACAGGTCGGCGCGCGGCGGCGCGCCGTCGCCGCGGTCCAGCTCGCCGCGCTGGCCGAGCACGCAGTGGTGGCTGACGCCGGAATCGAACCAGACGTCGAGGATGTCGGTGACCTTCTCGTAACGGCCGGCCTCCTCGCCCAGCAGGCTCGCCGGGTCGAGGTCGTACCAGGCGTCGACGCCCTCGCGCTCGACCAGGGCGGCGACCTGCCGCATCAGCTCGGCCGAGCGCGGGTGCGGTTCCTGGCTAGCGCGCTCGACGAACAGGGCGATCGGCACGCCCCAGGTGCGCTGCCGCGAGATGCACCAGTCCGGCCGGCCCTCGACCATCGCCCGGATCCGGCCCTCGCCCCAGGCCGGGAACCAGCCCTGCGCCCGGCCGATGCGCGCGATTTCGGCCAGAGCGTCGGCGCGCAGGCCGGCCTTGTCCATCGAGATGAACCACTGCGGCGTGGCGCGGAACGCCACCGGCGTCTTGTGCCGCCAGCAGTGCGGGTAGCTGTGCTCGATCTGCGCATGCGCCAGCAGCACGCCGCGCTCGCGCAGGGCGTCGACGATGGCGTCGTTGGCCTTCCAGATGTGCTGGCCGGCGAACAGCGGGGTGTCCGGCAGGTAGGTGCCGTTGCCGGACACCGGGTTCAGCGTCTCCAGGCCGTACTGCTGGCCGACCTGGAAATCCTCGACGCCATGGCCGGGTGCGGTGTGCACGGCGCCGGTGCCTTCCTCGGCGCTGACGTGGCCGCCCAGGATCACCGGGACCTGTCGGTCCAGGAACGGATGGCGCAGCTGCAGGCCCTCGAGCGCGGCGCCCGCACTGCGCCCCAGCACGTTTGGTTCGGCAATGCCGTAGCGGCCGGCCACCGCCTCCACCAGGTCGGCGGCCAGCACCAGCAGCATGCGCCGGCCGTCGCGCCCGGCACCTTCTACAAGCGCATAGTCGAGGTCCGGTGCCAGCGTCACCGCCATGCTCGCCGGCAGCGTCCAGGGCGTCGTCGTCCAGATCGGCACGGCGACGATGTCGTCGGCACCGATGGCGACGCCGAACTTCGCCGCCAGCGCCTTCGGGTCCACCGCGTCGTAGGCGACGTCGATCGCCGGCGAGCGCTTGTCCATGTACTCGATCTCGGCCTCGGCCAGGGCCGAGCCGCAGTCGAAGCACCAGTGCACCGGCTTGAAGCCGCGCACCACGTGGCCGCGTTCGACGATACCGGCCAGGGCCCGCAGCATGTCGGCCTCGTAGCGGAAGTCCAGGGTCTGGTACGGTGCCTCCCAGGTGCCCAGCACGCCAAGCCGCTTGAAATCCTCGCGCTGGCGGTCGATCTGCTCGCGCGCATAGCGGCGGCACTCGGCGCGGAAGGCCTTCGCGTCCAGCTTCTGGCCGACCTTGCCGTGCTTCTTCTCGACCGCCACCTCGATCGGCAGGCCGTGGCAGTCCCAGCCCGGCACGTAGGGGGCGCGGAAACCGGCCAGCAGCCGCGACTTCACCGCCATGTCCTTGAGGATCTTGTTGACCGCGTGACCGATGTGGATGTCGCCGTTGGCGTAGGGCGGGCCGTCGTGCAGCACGTACAGCGGCCGGTCGGCGGCGGCCTGCTGCAGGCGCCCGTACAGGTCGCTGCCATGCCAGTGCGCGAGCCGCTGCGGCTCCCGTGCCGGCAGGTCGCCGCGCATCGGGAAGGCCGTCGCCGGCAGGTTGATGGTGTCCTTGTAGTCCTGGCTCATCGCGTTTCCTTGCGGCCGCGCGCCCGCGCGCGCGGCATCCGATTCGGGGTTCATGCCGATGCCCGCAGTGCCGGCGCCGCCAGCACCGCCCGCGCCTGCCGGGCATCCTCGTGCATCTGCTCGACCATCGAGGGCAGATCGTCGAAGCGCCGCTCGCCGCGCAGGTGGGCGACGAATTCCACCGACAGCCGGCGCCCGTAGAGGTCGCCGTCGAAGTCGAACAGGTGCGCCTCCAGCACCGCCGGGCCGCCGCCGACGGTCGGCCGCGTGCCCAGGCTGGCCACCGCCGGCCAGCCGGCCAGGCCGGCGCCATGCACGCGCACCGCCAGGATGCCGGTCACCGCCGGCCGCCAGCGCACCGGGAGGTTGGCGGTCGGATAGCCCAGCTTGCGACCCAGCTGCCGGCCGCGCACGACCTTGCCGGCGATCGCGTACGGCCGCCCGAGCATCGCCGCGGCACCCTCGAAATCGCCGGCGGCGAGGGCGCCGCGAATGCGCGTCGCGCTGATCCGCTCGCCGTCCGCGCAGGCGCGCAGCGCCGCTTCCTCGACAGCGAAGCCGAGCGCCTCGCCGCGCGAGCGCAGCAGGCCGATGTCGCCGGCCCGACCCTGGCCGAACCGGAAACCGGGCCCGACCACGACAAGGCGCGCCGCCAGGGCACCGGCCAGCACCCGGTCGACGAAGGCCGTCGCCGGCATCGCCGCCAGGCGCGCGTCGAAGCGCAGCAGGCCGACCGCATCCATGCCCGCCGCCGCCATCAGCTCGAACCGGGTGCGCGCCGGGGTCAGCCGCGCCGGCGCCGCCTGCGGCGCGAAGAACTCGCGCGGCAGCGGTTCGAAGCTGAGCGCAACGGCCGCCAGGCCGCGTTCGTCGGCGACCGTGGCGGCGCGCGCCAGCAGGTGCCGGTGGCCCAGGTGCACGCCGTCGAAGGCGCCGATCGCCACCGCGCAGCCGCGCGGATCGGGCGGCTGGACCGGCAGCGAGCGGAACAGCCGCGTCATCGGCATGCCGCGGCCACGAGGGCGGCAACGGCCGGCCAGCCCGGTCCGCCGAGCGCCGCGCCGGCCCGGCGAGGGGCGACAGGAACCGGGCGGAACCCGTGAGAAACGGGGCCGTGGCAGGGCAGGCGGATCATCCGCACGAGTATAGCCGACGGCCCCGTCACGCCCGGCCAGCCAGACTCCCGCAATGCTTCGCCACCCCTTCCTGCGCCCTGCCCTGCTCCTGCTCGCCAGCGGCCTGCTCGCCGCCTGCCAGCCCGCCCTGTTCACCGGCGTCAACCTGGTCGCGCCGAAGTCCACCGACCAGGTGGCCGACGGCCAGGTGTTCGCCCCCGGGCAGGACCTGGCACTCGACCTCTACCTGCCCGAGGCCGGCGCCAGTCCACCATCGCTGGTGGTCTTCTTCTACGGTGGCAGCTGGCAGCAGGGCGAGCGCCACTGGTACGCCTTCGTCGGCCAGGCCCTGGCGCGCCACGGCCTGGCGGTCGCCATCCCCGACTACCGCAAGGCGCCCTTCCCCGCCTTCATGGAAGACGCCGCCGCCGCCGTCGCCTGGCTGAAAGCCCAGGGCTCCAGCCTCGGCTACGACCCGGACCGCATCGTGCTCATGGGCCACTCCGCCGGCGCCCACATCGCCGCCCTGCTGGCCACCGACCCGCAGTACCTGGCACGCCACGACCTGTCGCCGTCCGACCTGCGCGGCGTGATCGGCCTGGCCGGCCCCTACGACTTCCTGCCGATCCGCAGCCGGCCGCTGCGCGAGGTGTTCGGCGACGACCCGGCACGCCAACGCGCCAGCCAGCCGATCGCCCACGTGGACGGCAGCGAGCCGCCCTTCCTGCTGCTGCACGGCCGCGACGACCGCCTGGTCGAACCCGGCAACAGCACGCGCCTGGCCAAGCTTCTGCGCGCGCACGGGGTGCCGGTCGAGCTGCATCTGGTGCCCGACGTTGGCCACGCGGGCCTGATGTTGCGGTTGGCGAGGCCGGCGTCAGCGGGAGAGGAGACGCTTGCCTGGCTCACGCGATTCACCGCACTCGCCACTCAGGCCGAGCGTTCCGCCCATCCCCTTCGATCGTCTCCGGATTGAGGCAAGTGTCTCGCGGAGGGTGGAGGAGCATGCGGGGTCCCGAGTGATGCCATTGCGGTACTGCCCCTCCGCTCAAGGCGCCCGAAGCGCCTCCACCGCATCGATCCGCGCCGCCCGGCGCGCCGGCGCCAGGGCGGCGGCGAGGACGACCAGCAGGAGCACGGCCAGCGCGGCCAGCACGACCCAGGGATCGGCGGGGCCGACGCCATGCAGCCAGGAGGCCAGCAGGCGCGCGCCCGCCAGCGCGGCGAGCAGCCCCACCAGCGCGCCGGCCAGGCCGGCGACTAGGGCCCAGCGCAGGACGATGCGGCGCAGGTCGCCGGCACCGGCGCCCAGCGCCTTGCGAACGCCGAACTCGGGCAGCCGGCGCGCGACCACCTGGGCGACCACGCCGTGGACGCCGGCCAGGGCCAGCAGCAGCGCCAGGCCGGCGAAGGCGCCGACCATGGCGGCCCTGAAGCGCTGCGGCGCCAGGCTGTCGGCGAGCACGGCGTCCAGGCCGGTCACCTCGGGCACCGGCAGGTGCGGCTGCACGGACCAGATCGCCTCGCGCAGGGCGTCCGCGCGACCGGCGACCCTGGCATCGGTGCGCACCAGGATCACCGCCTGCCGGCCGACGGCCAGCGAGGCCGCGCCCCCGGGGCGCTGGGTGTGCGGTATGTAGAAGCCGGGCGCCGGGGCGTGCGTCAGGCCGCTGCCGCGGATGTCGCCGACCACGCCGACCACGGTCAGCCAATGGTCGTCGCCGCCGATCAGCAGGCGGATTCGCCGCCCGACCGGGTCCAGTCCCGGCCAGACCTGGGCGGCCAGCGCCGCGTCGACGACCGTCACCCGCATGCTGTCGCCGAGGTCGCCGGCATCGAAGAACCGGCCGCGCAGCAGGGGAATGTCCAGCACGTCCAGGTAGCCCGCGCTGACGATCGCGTGCTGCGCCGTGCGCGGCGCGTCCTCGCCCTCCGGCACGAACAGCCGGGTGGTGGCGCCGCGCGCCAGCGGCACGCGGTTCGCCAGGGCCGCCGAGTCGACGCCGGGCACCTCGCGCACCGCCGCAAGCACCGTCTGCCAGGCGGCGTCCATCGCCGCCACGCCGTCGTGGGCGCCCGGCGGCAGGACCAGGGGAATCGTCACCACGCCCTCGCTGCGGAAACCCGGCGGCTGCCCGGACAGCACCTGCACGCTGCGCAGCAGCAGGCCGGCGCCGACCAGCAGCACCAGGGTCAGCGCGACTTCGGCGGCGACCAGGGCACCGCCGGCGACGCCTGCGCCGCGCCTGCCCGCCACGCCGCGCGTCGGCGCCGCCAGGGCATCGACAGGCCCGGCGCGGACCGCACGCAGGCCAGGCAGGACGGCGCACAGCGCAGCGCTGAGGCCGGCCAGCGCGAATGCGAAGACCAACGTCGCGGCATCCGGACGGGGCCGCCCGAGCCTGCCGAGCTCCGCAGGCAGGAACCCCGCCAGCAGGTCGGCCGCCACGACCAGCAGGGCCGCGGCCAGCGCGGCCCCGGCCAGCGCCAGCAACAGGGCATCCAGCAACACCTGGCGCAGCAGGCGCGCGCGGGTCGCGCCCAGGGCGCGGCGCAGGCCCAGCTCGCCGCTGCGCTCGGCGATCCGCGCAAGCTGCAGGCTGGCGACATTGCCGCAGGCCAGCAGCAGCACCAGGACCACGGCCAGCTGCAGCATCAGCAGTTGCCGGCCGTGTTCGCCGACCAGGGCTTCGCGAAGGCCCTGCCAGCGGTAGTGGTCGTGCGGAAAGTCCACGCCCTCGGCACGTTGGCGTCCCAGCACCGCGTCCAGCCGGGCCTGGAGCGCGGCCGGCGCCAGGCCGTCCCGCAACCGCACGAGCGGGATCATCCAGGTCGGCCCACCCTCCGCGTCCCTGGCGCGTGGATCCAGGGGCAGCCACAGGCCGGCGCCATCGAGCTGGGGCAAGGCCCCGGCGTCGCCGACCACGCCGACGATGCGTTGCGGGCGTCCGTCGACGTGCAGGAGCCGACCAACGGCATCGTCCGCTCCGCCGAACAGCCGGCGCGCCAGGCCCAGCCCGAGCACGGCGACGCCTTCGGCCTCCCTGGCGTCGAAGACCCGACCGGCCAGCAACGGCAGGCCGAGCGTGCGGAAAAGGCCGGGGGTCGCCTCCGCCCCGGCGGCCGCCAAAGGCCGGTCGCCCGCCTGCACGCCGTAGGCGCGCGGGTGGTAGCCGGCCACCTCGCCCGCCTCACCCACCGTCGCCGACAGCTCCGCGACCACGCCGACATGCATCCAGGGCTGCGGGGACAGCACCCGGAGGGGTCCGGCCTCCGGATAGGGCAACGGCGCGATCAGCATCGGCTGGAGCAGGCTGAACACGCCCGTTGTCGCACCGATGCCCAGGGCCAGGCAGAGCACGGCCAGGGCACTGGCCCAGGGCCGGGCGGCCAGGCGCCGCGCCGACTGCCGAAGTGCGCCGCTCATGCGCGTCCCCCTGGCATGCGGCGGGGACGAAGGGGGATGCCTGCAGCCTTGGGGCAGGCCACGGGACGGGCCGACAGGGAGGCTGGAGGGGTTCGCTCTGCGGTCGGCACGGCATCGTTCCCAGGCGCCCGTTGCTGGGCAGCGAATCCGAGTGCAACAACCATGCCAGGACGCGGTGTCCTGCGCGATCGCCCAGGACATCGCGCGGGGCCCACCGTCCCGGCCCCGACGCGGCCTTCCAGGACACGGTCGCAGCCGGCCGAGTGCCCGCCTGCGGACGGCGGGCTGTCCGATTCCGGCAGCGCCGAGGCTGGGATCGGTCGCCTGGCCGGCAACCTCCGGACGTCTGCGCCCCGGCAGGGGCAGCTCCAATGAGCAGGACCTACCCGGCAAGCCGATGCGGCGGCGGCCAGTTGTCCTTGCGGATAGTCACGGGGCCGGCGACTCGAGCCGCAGCCAGACGGGTAACGCAGCGACAGGCGGCTAACGGTCCGGCCCGCGGCGGACGCGGGCAAGGAGCTCGCGCACCAGGAACGCGAGCAGCGCCGCCGGCGCCACGAACTGCACCAGCACCTGGATGGCGCGGCGCAGCGTGCTGCGGATGGCCGTACGCACCTCGTCCTGTGACGGGTGAAAGTCGACATCCGACCAGCCGATCCACAGCAGCCCGATCAGCGCGGCCACGGCCAGCACATAGACCCAGGGAGGGCGACGTCCGGGTTCCGCCATGGTTCTGCCTCGTCGGGAACACAGGCCGAATCCTGGCCGCCCATCCGGCGACGTCCAAGGTGCCTTTGGTCACCACGTGGCACGCCGCGCCGGTCGTGCGGCCGCCGGGTCCGCGCGGCGGACCGGCACCCGCGAGGCGAGCAATCCGGTGAAGGGCGGGCCCGTGGCCCCTGCCCGCTCCTGATCCCGTGTCGCCCCGGGAGCCCGCCGGAAACGTCGGGCGCGTCCCGATGCAGGCGGGCGCCCTCCCGCGTTGCCCTGACCCCGGAGCGGACCGGCCTGCGCCCGACCCTGTCGACCCCGAGGATTTGCCGATGCCCGCACCCGACCTTCGCCCCGCCCGGACCCGTGCGGTCCGCCGCCGCGACCCGCGCCTGCTCGCTGCGGCCCTGCTGCTGCCGCTGGCCGCTTCGGCCAGCGACACCGGGGCGGTACCGGACCAGGCGACGACGCCGGCCAGCGTCGCCTCCCCCAGTGGCCCTTACGCCCTGGAGACGGTGCTCGGACCGTCGCTCGACGGCCCCGGCGACACCAGCGATGTCCAGGTTCGCTTCGGCGACGCGGTCGCGATCGACGGCGACTGGATGCTGGTCGGCGTGCCGGAGCGGCGCGGTGCCGGCGGTCAGGTCCGCGGCGCCGCATTCGTGTTCCGTCGCGACGCCGCCGGGGAATGGGAAACCCACCAGTTCCTGCAGTTCGGCGCCGGCGGCGATGCCCGGTGCGGCGCCGCCGTGGCGCTGAGCGGTCGCCATGCAGTGATCGGCTGCCCGGGCTACAGCTCGGAGGGACTCGCCGAGCGCGGGCGCACGCTGGTGTACTACCGGAACGATGACGGCCTCTACGTCGACCCGGTCACCTTCCTGGGCAGCCAGGCCGGCGCCCGCTGCGGCCACGCGGTGGCGGCCGCGTCGTGGATCGCGGTGGGCTGCATCGGCCAGAACACCACCGGCCAGAGCCCGGCACGCGGCGAGGTGGAGCTGTACGTCCAGCCCGAGCTGCCGCCGCCGTTCAATCCGCAGCTCTGGATCAATCCGGGCAGGCTGGTCTACGACGCCAACGTGGTGCCCGGCCCGGCGCCCTTCCAGATGGGCTTCGCACTGGCGATCGACCGCCTGGACGGCGTCGACCGGATCGCCGTCGGGATCCCCGGCACGGTCAACAACAGCGGCATGGTGCGCGTGTTCCGGCGCAACCCCGGCGACGGCCTGAACTGGACCTTCGAGTACGCCGGGTCGCTGCCCGGCGGTCCCCAGACCGACGCGCGCTTCGGCGAGCGCATCGCCCTGCGCGGTCGGTTGTTGAACGTGGGCGCACCCGGTGCCGACACGCGCGGGCGGGTGCACACCTACTACCTGAGTCCGGTGACCGGCGCCTGGTCGGCGACCGGAGTCATCGAGCCAGGCACCTTGCCGCAACACATCAACAGCGGCTTCGGAAGCGCCCTGGCGTTCAACGGCTCGGAGCTGTGGATCGGCCAGCCGGGCTGGCGTGATGCCAGCCTGGTCACGCGGGGCCGGGTGCTGCGCTACCGGGCCGAGTGCAGCGGCCCGCTGTGCGTGCCCGCCTACACCTACGTCGATGCCCGCTCCTACTCAGGCTCGCTGATGCTGTCCTCTGCCGAATTCGGCAGCGCGCTGGCCGCCGATCCCGGCAGCGGCACGCTGCTCATCGGCGCTCCGCGACTCGGTTATGGCTTTCCGGGCGGCGTGTCCGAAGGCACCCTGCGCCGCTGGGGGGGCGTGTTCTCGTACCGCGCCGACCGCCTGTTCGCCAACGGCTTCGGCAGCGCCTCGGCGGCGGTCGCGGACTGAACCGTCATGCGCTGGCCGGGGCGGCGCGGTCCGCCCCGGCAGCCACCCCCGCTGCCTGGTGCTGACGCTGGGGTGGTGCGCGCCCTTGCGGGTTGCGGCCTGCCCGGGCTATGGTCGCGCGCCGTCGCGACCCGGAACGGCATGCGCCTACCAGGGAGGTTGCACATGGCCATGGGGTTTGCTGCGTTCGCGGTGCCGGAGGCCCACATCGACCTGCTGGCCTCCCAGCCGGGCTGGGTGCACGACTACCTGGAAGGCAACCGACCCCATGCCGGGGACGCGACGCTTCCGGCGGACTGGCCAGCCCAGGCGCCGCAATCGCTGGGCGGTTGGGGCATCAACCACCGCAACGTCGACCTCTACCACTGGATCCTCAACCGCGGACCGGCGCTCGCCACAGGCGCCGGCTCGCTGTTCCAGACCTGGTACGAGCCCGACCAGCATGCCGCCTTGAAGCTCGACGACAGCAACGAGCGCTTCGCCTTCCGTTCCGGCCAGCTTCCCGAACTTCTGGCGCTCTCCGAGGCGGTCACGGTGGAGTCGACGCTGGCGGCTTTCACGGACTGGTGCAAGCAGCGTGGCGAACGCCACGACGACCTTGACCACTACGCCTGCCAGCCGTTCGTCGATGAGTTCGCGCAGTTCGCCCGCGGCCTGCGCGGCGCCATCGAACACGGTGACGGCATCGTCTGGTAGGTCGCCGAACGGCCCATCCGGCCGCCCGGCCACGCGCTGTTGCCGTCAGCCGGGCAGGCGTGGCCCGCGGCTGGGAGCGGCGATACGCGCCGCGCACGGTGACCCGCATCTGACCCGGCATCGGGGCGCGCCCGTGAACCCTGGCGCCACGGCGCGCCGCCCGTGGCAAGCTGGCCGCAGACCGCCGCCGGAGCAGCCGCATGAGCACGATGCCCGCAGCCTTCCTGGGCCATGGCAGCCCGATGAACGTGCTGGAGCGCAACCGCTGGACCGCCTGCTGGCAGGCCCTGGGCGCCAGCGTGCCGCGGCCGCGCGCGATCCTGGTGGTGTCGGCGCACTGGTACGTCAATGCCACGGCGGTGACCGCGATGGCGCGCCCGCGCACGATCCACGATTTCTACGGCTTCCCGCGGGCGCTGTTCGACATCCAGTACCCCGCCCCGGGACTGCCGGAACTGGTCGACGAGATCGCGCAAGTCGCCCGGCCGGACCATGTCGCCGCCGACCACGACAGCTGGGGCCTGGACCATGGCACCTGGTCGGTGCTGGTGCACGCCTTCCCGGCCGCCGATGTGCCGGTGCTGCAGCTGTCGATCAACGCCGGCAAGCCGGCGGCCTGGCACCTGGCGCTGGGCGCCCGGCTGACCCAGCTGCGCGAGCGCGGCGTCCTGCTGCTGGGCAGCGGCAACGTCGTGCACAACCTGGCGGCCATGGACCGCCGCAATCCCGATGCCGTGTTCGACTGGAGCAGGCGCTTCGACGAGGCGGCGCTGGAGGTCCTGCGCGCGGCACCGGGCGACGCGGCGCGGCTGGTCGAACATCCCGACTATCCCCGGGCAGCGCCGACCGCCGAGCACTTCCTGCCCTTGATGTACCTGGCCGGCTTCGCGGCAGCCACCGGCCGGCCGGTCACCCGGCTGGTCGACGGCCATGCCTACGGGTCGATCTCGATGGCCAGCTACGGCGTCGACGTGCCCTGCCCGCCGCCGACGGGGCATCTTCCCGGCGCCAGCACCCTGGCCACCGAGGCGCCCGGCGACGCCAGCAACCTTTGAAGGGACTGGCATCGGCGATTCACCTGCCGTCACGGGACGGTGCGGGCCAGGAGATCCGGAGAGAACGCGTGTCCGCCGAACAGCAGGCTCAGTCGCTGCGTCCCGCCGGCGGCTCGCGCAGGTGCCGCCAGCGCACGCCGGCGCCGGCCACGACCGCCGCGTAGACCGCCACCGCCGCCGCCACCAGCCAGGCCAGGTGGATGCCGCGCCACACGGGCGGCAGCTCGCCGAACGAGCCCACCGCGGCGGATCCGGCCAGCAGCAGGCCGGCCATCAGCGCACAGCCGGCCAGCATCGCCGCCAGCAGCCGGCCCAGGCCGCGCTGCGGCCGGTACAACCCGCGCCGGCGCAGCCAGGTCCACAGCAGGGCCGCCTGCAGCAAGCCGCCCAGTCCGGTGCTGAGCGCGATCGCGGCATGCGCGCCGGTCGTGCCGGCGGCGCGCAGCGGCAGCACCAGGGCGCTGACCAGGACCAGGTTGACGACCACCACGATCACCGCCGCCCGCATCGGCGTGGCGGTGTCCTGACGGGCGAAGAATGCCGGCGCCAGCACCTTGCTGAGCATGAAGCCGGGCAGGCCGAGCGAGATTGCCGCCAAGGCCAGGGCCGCCATCTGCGCGTCGTGAGCCCCGAACCGGCCGTGCTGATACAAGGTCGCGCAGATCGGCCCGGCCAGCAGCACCAGGCCGACCGTCGCCGGCAGCGCCAGCAGCAGCACCAGGCGCACGCCCCAATCTATACCGGCGTTGTAGGCGGCCGCGTCGCCGGCGGCATGGCGGCGCGACAGGGTCGGCAGCAGCACGGTGCCGATCGCCACGCCGATCATGCCGATCGGGAACTCCAGCAGGCGGTCGGCCAGGTACAGCCAGGTCTGGCTGCCCGCCACCAGGAGCGAGGCGAAGGCGGTGCCGACCAGCAGGTTCACCTGGGCCACCGAGGCGCTGAACACCGCCGGCCCCATCAGGCGCAGCACCCGGCGCACGCCAGGGTCGGAAAAACCCGACCGCGGCCGCGGCAGCAGGCCCAGGCGCATCAGTGCCGGCACCTGCACCAGCAACTGGATGACGCCCGCGGCCAGCACGCCCCAGGCCAGCGCATAGACAGGCACCTGCATGCGCGGGGCCAGCCACAGGGCCGCGGCGATCACCGCAAGATTGTGCAGGATCGGCGTCAGCGCCGGCAGGGCGAAGCGCTGGAAGGTGTTGAGCACGCTGCCCGAGAGCGCGGTCAGCGAGACCAGGAACAAGTAAGGGAAGGTGATCCGCAGCATGTCCGAGGCGGCCGCGAAGCGCGCGCTGTCGGCCAGGTAGCCGGGCGCGAACACCGCGACCACGCCCGGCGCCGCGGCGATGCCGATGCCGGTCACCACCAGCAGCACCGCGCACAAGGTGCCGGCGATGCGGTCGAGCAGTTCCTTCAGCGCCTGGCGGTCGCCCGATTGCCGGGCGGCACTGAACACCGGCACGAAGGCCTGGGCGAAGGCACCCTCGGCGAAGATGCGGCGCAGGAAGTTGGGGATGCGGTAGGCGACCACGAAGGCGTCGGTCAGCCCGGTGGCGCCGAACACGATCGCCTGGACCATGTCGCGGGCATAGCCGGACACCCGCGACAGCAGGGTCAGCGCCGAGAACACCAGGGTCGAGCGGAGCAGCCTCATGCGGGACGCGGCGGCGGCCAGGCGCGGACGGGGCGCCGCGGTCGCCGGCATTGTCGGGGCAGCGGCACGGCATCTGCAAAGGCCGGCCCGGTCCGGGCGTCGGGCCGGACCGACCGCTGCCCGACGGGCGGCACGGAGCACTTGACCGGCCCGGACCGCACCCGCATAATGCGCGGTCTTTGCAACCACCCGTTTCTGGAGAACCCCTTGGCCAACATCCAATCCGCCAAGAAGCGCGCCAAGCAGGCCGTCAAGCGCCGCGAGCGCAACATGGGCGCCAAGTCCATGGTCCGCACCGCCATCAAGAAGGTGGTCAAGGCGATCGAGGCCAAGGACCTGAACGCCGCGCAGGAGGCCTACAAGACGGCCGAGCCCCTGCTCGACCGCTACAGCAGCCGTGGCCTGATCCATCGCAACAAGGCGGCACGCCACAAGTCGCGTCTGCAGGCGCACATCCGCGCCCTGGCTGCCTGAACCCCGATCGGTTTCGGCGTTGCCCGATCCGAAGGCCGGCCCACGCCGGCCTTCGTCGTTTCCGGATCTGCGGTCCCTGCGCAAAAATCCCAAGCCGACGCGGCCCGCAAGGCGGGTCGCGGTCGCGATTCCCGGCGCCCGTCGGTGCATGCAGCAGGCCAACCCGTCGCCAGCGCAAGACAGACCGGCAGGCGGAAGCGGTCGCTGGCCCTCCCGATGTGCTTACGCCCCGACTGCGACGCCGATGACGGCTACGCCCGATCGGATGCAGCCGGATCCCAGGGGGCGTCCTCGGCGGCGCGGTCCAGCGCGGCCTGGCGCTGGCCGTCGAGGAACTCGAACACCTTCTGGGCCACCTGCCAGGTGCCCTCGCGGCCGATCGCCGACACCACGAACCAGGGCGCGGTCCAGCCCAGGTCAGTGACGATCTGCGCGGCGCGCGCCTGGCGCTCGTCTTCCGGCAGCAGGTCGGCCTTGTTCATCACCAGCCAGCGCGGCCGCTGCAGCAGATCCGGATCGAAGCGCTCCAGCTCGCCCTCGATGGCGCGCACCTGGGCGACCGGGTCGGCGCCATCCATGGGCGCCAGGTCGACCAGGTGCAGCAGCAGGCGGTTGCGCTGCAGGTGGCGCAGGAACTGGATGCCCAGGCCGGCGCCTTCGGCGGCGCCCTCGATCAGCCCGGGGATATCGGCTATCACGAAGCTCTTGTGCGGCTCGATGCTGACCACGCCGAGCTTGGGCGACAGCGTGGTGAACGGGTAGTCGGCTACTTTCGGCGTCGCCGCCGAGACCGCCCGGATGAAGGTGCTCTTGCCGGCGTTGGGAAAGCCGAGCAGGCCGACGTCGGCCAGCAGCTTCAGCTCCAGGCGCAGGCTGCGCTCCTCCCCCGGGAAGCCGGGCGTCGCCTTGCGCGGCGCCCGGTTGGTCGAGCTCTTGAAATTGATGTTGCCGCGACCGCCGTCGCCGCCGCGGGCGACCAGCAGTTCCTGGCCGTGCGTGGTGAGGTCGCCGATCACCTCCTCGGTGTCGACGTTGATCACCACGGTGCCGACCGGCACCTGGATGCGGACGTCCTCGCCGCCGTGGCCGGTCATCTGCCGGCCCGCGCCGTTCTCGCCGCGGCGGGCGCGGAAGCGGCGCTGGTGGCGGAAGTCGACCAGGGTGTTGAGGTTCTCGTCGGCGACCAGCCAGACGCTGCCGCCGCGGCCGCCATCGCCGCCGTCCGGGCCACCGAACGGGATGAACTTCTCGCGCCGGAAGCTCACGCAGCCGTTGCCGCCATTGCCGGCGGCTACGAGGATCTCGGCTTCATCGACGAACTTCATGGCAGGCGGGCTTGAGGGGTTGGGGGACCGGGGACCGGGGACCGGGGACCGGGGACCGGGGACCGGAAAGAGCATACGCCACGCGTCTGCGCGCGGCGGGCGGCGCCGGCTTGGCCACAGGCCCGGAAACGAAAGGCCCCGCGCGGGGCGGGGCCTGGCGTTGAACGCTTGGCGCGGGCGGTCAGCCGGCGACGACGTTGACCGTGCGACGCTTGTTCGGACCCTTGATGGTGAACTCGACGGTGCCGTCGGCCAGCGCGAACAGGGTGTGGTCGCGGCCCAGGCCGACGTTGACGCCCGGGTGGAACTGGGTGCCGCGCTGGCGGACGATGATGTTGCCGGCCTCGATCGCCTGGCCGCCGTAGATCTTGACGCCCAGCATCTTCGGGTTGGAATCGCGACCGTTGCGCGAGGAACCTACGCCCTTCTTGTGTGCCATGGCGGCTTACTCCTTGTCGCTGGACTTCTTCGAGCCGCCGGCGATGCCGGTGATCTCGATCTCGGTGTAGTGCTGGCGGTGGCCCATCTGCTTGCGATGGTGCTTGCGCCGGCGGAACTTGACGATATGCACCTTGTCGGCGCGGCCATGGCCGATCACCTTGGCGGTGACCTTGCCGCCGTCGACCAGCGGCGCGCCAACGGTGATGGCATCGCCATCGGCCAGCAGCATCACGTCGCCCAGCTCGATCTCGGCGCCCGGCTCGGCGTCCATCAGCTCGACGCGCAGGACGGCACCCTTCTCGGCGCGGTACTGCTTGCCGCCGGCGGAAAATACAGCGTACATGTCGGAAATCCTTGGGAAACAACCCGGTGAAGACCGGCGATTGTAGGGGGGATCGGGCGGGTGGGTCAACAGGGGGGTTACTCGGGACTCGGGACTCGGGACCGGGGACTCGGGACCGGGGACCGGGGACCGGGGACCGGGGACCAGGGAGCGGGGGCGGGGCGGAAGCGGAAGCGGGGGGCGAAGGGCGATGAACGGAGGCGGGACCTAAGGGGGCGCCTTTGCGGCGGTTGCCGGCCGACCGCACGGGGACTGAACGGACCACGGCGTCGCGACGCGTGGGACGGCTATAGTGCCTGATTGCCTTTTGCCGGTCCCAGCGCACCCATGGATTCCATCCGCATCCGCGGCGCCCGCACCCACAACCTGAAGAACATCGACCTCGACCTGCCGCGCGACCGGCTGATCGTGGTCACCGGGCTGTCCGGCTCGGGCAAGTCCTCGCTGGCCTTCGACACCATCTACGCCGAAGGCCAGCGCCGCTACGTGGAGTCGCTGTCGGCCTACGCCCGGCAGTTCCTGTCGATGATGGAGAAGCCCGACGTCGACCACATCGAGGGCCTGTCGCCGGCGATCTCGATCGAGCAGAAGTCGACCTCGCACAACCCGCGCTCGACGGTCGGCACGATCACCGAGATCCACGACTACCTGCGCCTGCTGTTCGCGCGCGTCGGCACGCCGCGCTGCCCCGACCACGGCATCCCGCTGGAGGCGCAGACGGTCAGCCAGATGGTCGACGCCACCCTGGCGCTGGACCCCGAGCGGCGCTGGATGCTGCTCGCCCCGGTGGTGCGCGAGCGCAAGGGCGAGCACGCCCAGGTGCTGGAGCGGCTGCGCAGCCTGGGCTACGTGCGGGTGCGGGTGGACGGCATCGTCCACGAGGTCGACGACGTGCCGGCGCTCAACCTGCGCACCAAGCACACCATCGAGGCCGTGGTCGACCGCTTCAAGCCGCGCGAGGACCTGCGCCAGCGCCTGGCCGAGTCCTTCGAGACCGCCCTGAAGCTGGCCGACGGCGTGGTCGCCGTGCAGGACATGGACGACGCCTCGGCGCCGCCGGTGCTGTTCAGCCAGCGCTACGCCTGTCCGGTCTGCGACTACTCGCTGACCGAGCTGGAGCCGCGGCTGTTCTCGTTCAATTCGCCGGTCGGCGCCTGCCCGGAGTGCGACGGCCTGGGCGTCACCCAGTTCTTCGACCCCGAGCGCATCGTCGCCCACCCCAACCTCAGCCTGGCCGGCGGCGCGGTGCGCGGCTGGGACCGCCGCAATCCGTATTACTTCCAGCTGATCTCGGCGCTGGCCCGGCACTACGGCTTCGACGTCGACACGCCGTTCGGCAAGCTGCCGGCGCGCGCCCGAGACGCGGTGCTGTTCGGCTCCGGCGACGAGGAAGTCAGCTTCACCTATGTCACCGGCAGCGGCGGCCGCAGCAAGCGCAGCCATCGTTTCGAAGGCATCGTCAACAACCTTGCGCGGCGCTACCGGGAGACCGAGTCGGCGGCGGTGCGCGAGGAGCTCAGCAAGTACATCGCCGACCAGCCCTGCCCGGCCTGCAACGGCGACCGCCTGGGCCCGGCGGCGCGCAACGTGTTCGTCGCCGAGCGCACCCTGCCCCAGCTCTCGCGCCTGCCGGTCGACGAGTGCAACGGCTTCTTCGAGGCCCTGGAGCTGCCCGGCTGGCGCGGCGAGATCGCCGCCAAGATCGTCAAGGAGATCCGCGACCGGCTGCGCTTCCTGATCGACGTCGGCCTGGACTACCTGACCCTGGAGCGCAAGGCCGACACCCTGTCCGGCGGCGAGGCCCAGCGCATCCGTCTGGCCAGCCAGATCGGCGCCGGCCTGGTCGGCGTCATGTACGTGCTGGACGAGCCCTCGATCGGCCTGCACCAGCGCGACAACGAGCGCCTGCTCGGCACCCTCACCCGCCTGCGCGACCTCGGCAACACGGTGATCGTGGTCGAGCACGACGAGGACGCCATCAACCTGGCCGACCACGTGGTCGACATCGGCCCGGGCGCCGGCGTGCACGGCGGCCAGGTGGTCGCCCAGGGCCGCGTCGAGGACATCAAGGCCTGCAAGGAGTCGCTGACCGGCCAGTTCCTGTCCGGCGCCCGCCAGATCGCGGTGCCCGCCAAGCGCCACCGCCCGGACCCGAAGCGCACCCTGCGCATCGCCGATTGCCGCGGCAACAACCTGCAGGGCGTCACGCTGGAAATCCCGGCCGGCCTTCTGACCTGCGTCACCGGGGTATCCGGCTCGGGCAAGTCGACGCTCATCAACGACACCCTGTACCGGATCGCCGCCAGCCACCTCAACGGCAGCAAGGAGCGCGCCGCCGCGCATGGCGCCGTGCACGGCATCGACCTGTTCGACAAGGTCGTCGACATCGACCAGAGCCCGATCGGCCGCACGCCGCGCAGCAACCCGGCCACCTACACTGGCCTGTTCACACCGCTGCGCGAGCTGTTCGCGCAGGTGCCGGAGGCGCGCGCCCGCGGCTATGCGCCCGGCCGCTTCAGCTTCAACGTCAAGGGCGGCCGCTGCGAAGCCTGCCAGGGCGACGGCATGATCAAGGTCGAGATGCACTTCCTGCCCGACGTCTACGTGCCCTGCGACATCTGCCACGGCAAGCGCTACAACCGCGAGACCCTGGAGGTGCTCTACAAGGGCCACACCATCTCCGACATCCTGGAGATGACCGTCGAGGACGCCTATGCGCTGTTCGCGCCGGTGCCGTCGATCGCCCGCAAGCTGGAGACCCTGGTCGACGTCGGCCTGAGCTACATCCGCCTGGGCCAGAGCGCCACCACCCTGTCCGGCGGCGAGGCGCAGCGCGTCAAGCTGTCGCGCGAGCTGTCCAAGCGCGACACCGGGCGCACCCTGTACATCCTCGACGAGCCGACCACCGGCCTGCACTTCCACGATATCGAGCAGTTGCTGGAAGTGCTGCACCGCCTGCGCGACGAGGGCAACACCGTGGTGGTGATCGAGCACAACCTGGACGTGATCAAGACCGCCGACTGGATCGTCGACCTCGGTCCCGAGGGCGGCCACCGTGGCGGCACCCTGGTCGCCACCGGCACGCCCGAGCAGGTCGCCGCCAGCGACGCATCGCACACCGGCCGCTTCCTGGCCCGGCTGCTGGCGCCGCCAGCACCGGCGCCGGCAGCCCGTCGCGCGCGCAAGCGCTGACATCCCTTCGAATCGGAACCGCCAGGCCATGACGCCCGTCCTGCACCGCACCGAACTCGACGTCCGCTGGGGCGACCTCGACGCCTTCGACCACGTCAACAACGCCACCTACCTGGACTACATCCAGGAGGCCCGCCTGCGCTGGCTGGTGTCCCTGCCCGAGGCCAGCTGGCGCGACGACGACATCCATCCGGTGGTGGTCAACACCACCTGCAACTACCGCACCGCCATCGTCTGGCCGGCCCGGCTGGCGATCGAACTGTCCGTGCTCAAGGCCGGCGAGAGCAGCCTGACCCTGGGCCACCGCATGGTCGACGCCGGCCGCCCCGAGGTGCTCTACAGCGACGGCCATGTGGTGATGGTCTGGATTTCCCGCGCCAGCGGCCGTTCGGTGCCGCTGCCGGACGTGGTGCGGGCCGCCCTGCCCGGCTGACCGCCGCCAGCCGCGCCCCCACCGCGCGCCGCGCGCCCTCCTTGGCCCGGTGAGCGCGCCAGCAGGCTGTTGAAGAACAGCCTGCTGGCGGCGGCCATGAATGGCCGCCCGGCGAAGCACGTGCGCAAGCGTTTGATTCGACGGGAGCGCGTCCGGACCTGCGCCGGACGGGCGACTTGAAAAAAACGACCAGGACGGTCGTTTTTCATCAAGCTGCTGGGGCATCCTGTCCTCGCTGCCCCACGAAGAGGAGAGCCAGGATGCACCGGACCGCCCTGTTGCTGGCCCTGATTGTCCCGGGCCTCCTGGCCGCTGCCGCCGCTCCCCCGCTCGAGACTACGGAACAGACCCGGGCGCTCTGCGCCCGGTCCGCCGCGGCCTTTGCCGAGGGCGACAGCGATGCCGCATTCGCCGCCCTGGCACCCTACTGGCCCGTGTCCCGGGCCGAACTGGATGCGCTGGCGGCGCAGACCACCGCCCAGCTGGCGGGGGTCGCCGCGCGGTTCGGCGCGCCCCTGGGCCACGAGCACATCCGCAGCACGGGCGTCGGGACCAGCCTTGTCGAACACACCCACCTGGTGAAGTTCGAGCGCCATGCGGTCCGACTGAGCTGCCGGTTCTACCGACCCGACGCGCACTGGCTGGTCAACAGCGTGAGCTGGGACGACAAGATCAACGAGCTGTTCGAATGAGCCGCGGCGATGTCGTGCTGAGGCCGGCGCGCCGCGACGAGGTCGCGGCCATCGTCGCCCTGCTCGCCGACGATCCGCTGGCGGCACGACGCGAGCGACTGGAGACGCCGCTGCCCGCCGCCTACCTGCAGGCCTTCGATGCCATCGAGGGCGACCAGGGCGAGGAACTCGTGGTGGCGGTGGCCGGCGAGGAGGTCGTGGGCGTGCTGCAGCTTTCCGTGCTGCCCTCGCTGACCCGGGTCGGGGGCTGGCGGGCGCAGGTCGAGGGCGTGCGCGTGGCCGCCACGCGCCGCGGCGACGGCATCGGCCGCCTCCTGCTGGACTGGGCGATCCAGCGCGCCCGGGCACGCGGCTGCGTGCTGCTCCAGCTGAGCACCGACCGGGACCGGCCCGACGCGCTGCGCTTCTACCAGTCCCTGGGGTTTGCCGCCTCGCACCATGGCCTGAAGCTGTCGCTGTAGGGGCGCCGGCCGGGCGCAGGCCCACCGCTGCGCCCTATGATGACCGTCCAACACCCGGGAGCCCGGCTATGGACGCCAACGGCACCTCCGACGAGCGCCCTTTCGTCGCGCCCTGCCGGCGGCTCGACGCCACCGCGCCGCTGCGCTGGCTGCGCCTGGGCTGGGCCGACCTGCGCGCGGCGCCCGGGCCGACGGCGGTGTTCGGCATCGCCGTGCTGGCGATGAGCGTCGCCGTCTCGGCCCTGGCCTGGTGGCTGGGCCGGTTCGCCCTGCTCGCCACCGTCCTGTCGGGCTTCGTCTTCATCGCGCCCCTGCTCGGCGTCGGCCTGTACGCGGTCAGCCGTGCGCATGCCGAGGGCCAGCCGGCCCGGGTCGGCGACTCGCTGGCGCTGGCCCGGCGGGTGGTCGGCCAGGCCGCGGTATTCGCGCTGATGCAGCTGGTGATCGTGATGGTCTGGTCGCGCGCCGGCATGATGGTCAGCGCCTTCGTGCCGCTGGCACCCGGCAGCACCGCCGCCCTGGTCGAGTTCCTGCTGGTCGGCTCGGCGGTCGGCTCGGTGTTCGCGGCGCTCACCTTCGCGGCGGCAGCGTTCTCGCTGCCGATGATCGCCGACCGCGATGTCGACATGGTCACCGCCTGCCTGACCAGCGTCCACGCGGTGCTGCGCAACAAGCGGGCGATGGCGGTCTGGGCAGCGCTGATCGTGCTGCTTACGGCGATCGGTTTCGCGACCGCCTTCCTAGGCCTGGCGCTGATCCTGCCGTGGCTGGCCTATGCAAGCTGGCACGGCTACCGCGAGACCATCGACGCCAGCGAATGGCCCACCCTGCCCTGGCGGCCCTGAGCCGCCTGCGCCACCTGCGGGCCGCCGCGGATATCCGGCACACCGACTGCAACCCCTGGAGAAGCCCATGCGCCACCTGCCGATGATCGCCCTGCTGATTGCCGGAGCGATCCACCTCCTTCCCCTGTCCGGGGTGATGGGCGCCACCGCGCTGGAGCGCCTGTACGGCGTCGCCGTCGACAGTCCCGACCTGGCCGTGCTGCTGCGCCATCGCGCCGTACTGTTCGGCCTGTTGGGCGCCTTTCTCGTCGTCGCCGCATTCCGTCCCGCCTGGCGCCTGGCCGGCCTGCTCGCCGGCCTGGCCAGCGTGCTCGCCTTCCTGCTGCTGGCCTGGCTCGAGCCGGGCTGGGGCGAGGCCATCCGCCGGGTGGTGATCGCCGACCTGGTGGCGCTGGTCGCGCTGCTGGGCGGTTGCCTGGCGCTCGCCCTGCGCCCCCGCCCGAACTGAAGCTGAGGCGCGGCGCCCTGCCGCGCCCGATGACGCCAGCTTGGCGGCGCGGCCCCTGCCCCGGGGCCGGCGGCGCCCGTGGTCCGGGCGAGGAACCTGATCGGGTCCCCGATCGATTCCCCGATCAGTCTCCGCCAGGCGCGCTCGACACAGGGGCGGCCAGATGCCGGTAGTCGCGCTCGACCCGCGCCACCCGCACCGTGTAGTGCGCGTACCAGCGGCGGATGCCGGCGTCCTGGGCGGCGCGATGCGCGAGGTCGGCCTTCCAGGCGGCGATCGCCTCCGGGTCGGACCAGTACGAGACGGTGATGCCCAGGCCGTCGGCGCCGCGGGCGCTTTCCATGCCCAGGAAGCCGGGGCGGGCGCTGGCCAGGGCCTGCATGCGGGCGGCCATCTCGTCGTAGCCGTCGACCTGGCCGGACAGGCGCGAGGTGAACACCACCTGCCAGTAGGGCGGCGGCGGGGTCGCCGCGAAACCGGGCGGCGCGTGTTCGCCCGCATGCATCAGCGTTGCTCCAGGACGACGCTGGCGAGCGGTCCGTCGACGCCGTCCAGTTCCACGGTCACGGTGTCGCCCGCGGCCAGCGGCTGCTGGGCGCGGAACAGCATCAGGTGCAGGCCGCCGGGCCGGAGTTCGACCCGGCCACCGGCCGGCACCACCAGCTCGGGCAGTCGACGCATGCGCATGGCACCGCCCTCGCCCTCGACCATGGTGTGGATCTCGATGGCGCCGAACGCTTGGCTGCGTGCGCCGGTGACCACCAGGTCGGCGACGCCTGTGTTCTCAAGCACCAGGTAGCCGGCGCGGACGCGGGCCACGGGCGGGGCCTCGCGTATCCAGCCGTCGTGGCCCTTCAGCTCGCCGGCGAAGGCCGGCGCGACGGGCACAGAAAGCGCGAACAGGAGGGCCAGAACGGGAAGCAGGCGCGGCATGGCGTGGGGTCCGGGCAGGTCGGGAAACAGAGCATAGCGGCCGCCGCGCCAACGCAATCGCAACGGCTGGCGCTGCCGCGGCGGTATCCTTGGCGGCCGTGCCCAGGAGTCGCCGCATGAGCCTTGCCATCACCGATCACGATCCCGGCATCCGGGTCCTGCACCTGGACCGGCCGCCGGTCAACGCCCTTTCGCCGACCCTGGTGGCGGCGCTGCGCGATGCCCTGGACGCCGCCATGGCCGACCCGGCGGTCCATGCCGTGGTGCTGTCCGGCGGGCCGAAGGTGTTCAGTGCCGGCCTCGACGTGCCGACGCTGATGACCCTGGACGCCGCAGCGATGGCGGAGTTCTGGCGCGACTTCCTGGGCGTCGCGGCACGCCTGGCGCGCGCCGACAAGCCGGTGGCCGCCGCGATCGACGGCCACAGCCCCGCGGGTGGCGCCGTGCTCGCGCTGTACTGCGACGTCAGGATCATGGCCGAGGGGCCGTTCCAGATCGGCCTCAACGAGGTCCAGGTCGGCCTGGCCGTGCCCGGCAGCATCATCGCCGCGCTGCAGCGCCAGGTTGGGCCCCGTCACGCCGAGCAGCTGCTGGTGGCCGGCGCCATGGTCGATTCCCGGCGGGCGCTGGAAATCGGCTTCGTCGACGCCCTGTGCCCGCCCGGCCAGGCCCAGGCGCAGGCACTGGACTGGTGCCGGCAGCGCCTCGCCCTGCCCCGCCAGGCGATGCTGGCCACGCGCCGTGCCGCACGGGCCGACCTGGCCGGCATCTTCGCCAGTGCCGAGGCGCTGGACATCCATGCCATGAACGAGGCCTGGTTCAGCCCGGAGACCCGCGCGACCATGACCGCCCTGGTCGAGCGCCTGCGCGCCGGTCGCGGCTGACCGGCGGGCGGCCTGTCCGGCCATGGCACGCAGCGTCGACCTGGACGCCGCCGAGCGCCTGCTGCGCGCCGGCGAGGTCGTCGCCATCCCCACCGAGACCGTGTACGGACTGGCGGCCGATGCCCGCAACGCCGGGGCCCTGGCGCGGGTATTCGCGCTCAAGCGCCGCCCGCTGGGCAATCCCCTGATCGTCCACCTTCCGGACGCGACCGTTGCGCCGGACTGGGCGCACGGCACCGGGGATCCGGCGGTGGCCGCCCTGCTCGCGCGCTTCTGGCCCGGGCCGCTGACCGTGGTGCTGCCGGCCCGCCCGACCGTGCTGCCGCTGGTCACCGCCGGCAGCGGCCAGGTGGCGCTGCGGGTGCCGGCGCATCCGCTGGCGCGGACCCTGCTGGCGCGCCTGGACGGCGCGCTGTGCGCGCCCAGCGCCAACCGCAGCGGCTACGTCAGCCCGACGTCCGCGGCGCACGTGCTGGCCGACTACCCGGACCACGACCTCGCGGTGCTCGACGGCGGCGACTGCCCCGGCGGCATCGAATCCACCATCGTCCGGCCGGTCGGCGACACCCTGCAGATACTGCGGCCGGGCGCCATCGACCTGGCGACGCTGCGCAACCATTGGCCAGGGTCCGTACAGGCCACCGACCCCGGGGCACTGCCGGTACCCGGCAGCAGTCCGCGCCACTACGCGCCGCGCACGCCGGTGCTGTTGATCGAACGCGACCGGCTGGTCGAAGCCGGCCCTTCTGATGCCGTGTTGGCGATCTCCCCTGCCCCGACCGGACTGCACGCCGCCGAACTGCGCACGCTGCCCGACGACCCGGCAGGGTATGCCCGGGCGCTCTATGCCACCCTGCGCGCGCTGGACCGCGGCGGCCATGGCCGCCTGCTGGTGCAGCGCCCGCCCGATGCCGATGCCTGGCTGGCGATCGCCAACCGCCTCGCGCGCGCCGCCCACCCGGAGTCCGCCCGATGACCGACCGCCTGATCCTGACCCGCCCCGACGACTGGCACCTGCACCTGCGCGACGGCGACCTGCTGGCCGCCACCGTGGCGCCGACCGCCGCCGTGTTCGGGCGCGCCATCGTCATGCCCAACCTGCTGCCGCCGGTGACCACCACCGCGCAGGCGCAGGCCTACCGCGCGCGCATCCTGGCGGCGGCGCCGGCCGGCAGCGGCTTCGAACCGCTGATGACCCTGTACCTGACCGAGGCCACGACCGCCGCCGAAATCGCCACGGCGCGCGCCTCCGGCATCGTTCATGGCGCCAAGCTCTATCCGGCCGGCGCCACCACCAACTCGCAGTCGGGCGTCGCCGACGTGCGCCGCATCTGGCCCCTGCTGGCGGCCATGCAGGAGGCCGACCTGCCGCTGCTGGTGCATGGCGAGGTCACCGATGCGCAGGTCGACGTGTTCGACCGCGAGGCGGTGTTCATCGAGCGCCACCTGGCGCCGATCGTCGAGGCCTTCCCGGCGCTGCGCGTGGTGTTCGAGCATGTCACCACCGCCGACGCCGTCGCCTTCGTCCAGCAGGCGCGGCCGGGCGTGGCGGCGACGGTCACGCCGCAGCACCTGCTGATGAACCGCAACGACCTGTTCGCCGGCGGCCTGCGCCCGCACCACTGGTGCCTGCCGGTGCTCAAGCGGCGCCGCCACCAGGAGGCGCTGCGCACCGCGGTGGCCAGCGGCGATCCACGCTTCTTCCTGGGCAGCGACTCGGCGCCGCACGCGCGCCGCGACAAGGAGTCGGCCTGCGGCTGCGCCGGCTGCTACTCGGCGCCGGCGGCGCTGCCGCTGTACGCCCAGGTTTTCGAGGAACTGGGCTGCCTGGATCGCCTGGAAGCCTTCGCCAGCCACCACGGCGCCGACTTCTACGGCCTGCCGCGGAACACCGGGCGAATCGTGCTGGAGCGTTCCGGATGGACGGTGCCGGATGAACTGCCGTTCGGCGCCGGCGGCATCGTGCCGTACTGGGCGGGACGGCCGCTGCAGTGGCGCGTTGCCGATACGGCCGCGTTGGCATCCGCCGACTGATCCGCAACGCCATCAGGACGGCTCGACGTCCGGGAGGGCGGCGCCCCCGGTGGCAGACGGAAGCGCCTCAGCCCCCGGCTTCGGCGATCCAGACCTCGACGCGACGGTTGCGCCTGCGTCCCTGCTCGGTGGCGCTGGAGGCGACCGGCAGGGCGCCGCCCAGGCCACGTGCGCGGGTGACCCGGATACCGCGTCTGGAAAGCTGCTCGGCGATGTAGTCGACGCGTTCGTTGGACAGCGCCAGGGCCAGGTAGGGCAGGGTTTCCGACGCCTCCACGAAGCCGATCAGCAGGACGCCCGTCCCGGCGCGCGCGGGCTCGGCGAGGAAGCGCGTGAGACGGTCCAGGTCGCGTTCGCCGCGGGTGTCCAGCACCCCGGCGCCCTGGCCGAAACGGAAGTTCAGCGACAGCCGGCGGGCACCGTCGACCAGGCGCAGGTATTCCTCCGGCACCTCCGGTGCCGGTGGCAGCGCCACCTCGCGGATGGTCTGGGTCACGAAGCCGGCCTGCGCGACCAGCGGCTGGGCGGCCGGACCGACCGCGAACTCCGCGAACGCCCTGGCCTGCGGCGAGGCGTCGCTGCGCAGATAGAGATACAGCCGCCGGCTGAGCAGATAGTCCTCAACCGCCACGGTCTCGTCGCCTGGAAGAATCGCGGCCGCGTCCAGGTCGCCGACCGCCAGCACGCGGGCACGGCGTGCGCCGCCCAGCCCGACGAAGCCGATCGCGAGCGGATCGGCGGCGACCGCCTCGGCAAGCGCGTCGCTGGACTCGTAGCGGACCGCGCCAGCGGACAGCACGCGTTCGCCCAGCACCAGGGTGCGGAACGTCTCCCAGGTGCCGGACCGCTCGTCGCGCGCGTGCAGGCGGACCGGGCCGGGCGCGCCACCAACCTCCCGCCAGTCGCGCGCCTGGCCCGAGAACAGGCGCCGCACGGCGGTCACGTCCAGCGCGCGCAGCGGATTGTCCGGATGCACGATGATCGCAAGGCCGTCGAGCGCCACCACGTACTCCTGGCCGGCACCATCGAGACGGCCGAGACCGGCGCCGGCCGCCGCCGCGATCTCCTCGGCGGTCGCGGGACGCGAGGACATCGCGATATCCGCCTGCCCGGCCAGCAGGGCGCGCATGCCGGTGTTCGATCCATGGCTGCGCAACTGCACGCGCAGTGCGCCGCCGACGAACTCGCCCTCGCCCTCGGCGCCGGGCCGCCACTCGGGGGAGGGCTCGCCACCGTCGAGCAGCCAGCGCTCGACCAGTGCCGGCGCCAGGTGCTCGCCGATCGTGTTGGAACCCTGGATGCGCAGCGTTTCGGCCGCGAGGGCCTGCATCGTGCAAGCCAGCGCCAGCAAGGACCACAGCGCCGTCGCCGTCGCCATCCGCACCACGATCGCATTCACCTTCGTCACCTCGCCCCGGATGCAAGCCGCGCAGGATGCCGGGCCCGGATGACGTGTCGATTACCGGCGCGGATCGCAACCCGGGCAAGGTCCGATCAGTAGACACCTTCCCAGCCCATGGACAGACCTGCGTGAATCGAGCACGCGCGCGCCTGATGCATAGGAGCCGGACACGGACATGTGCCGGGCCCGGCGAGTCCGATCAAGACCAGGACCGCCTTGCTCAGACCCTCCCTGGCGGTGCGGGGATTGCAGCAGTTGACCCAGCGGCCGCTCAGTCGCCGGTCGCCACCGGGCGCGCCGGATCGGTGATCCAGCCGCTCCACGAGGGTGCGTACAGGCGCGAGCCGTGCAGGCCGGCGTGCTCCATCGCCAGCAGGTTGTGCACGGCGGTGACGCCCGAGCCGCACATGTGCACGACCTGGGAGGGCGCACGACCCTGCAGGAGGGCCTCGAACTGCCGGCGCAGCTCGGCGGCCGGCAGGAAGCCGCCGTCGGCCGCCAGGTTGGCCGAGTACGGGCGGTTGCGGGCGCCCGGCACGTGGCCGGCCCGCGCGTCGATCGGCTCGACCTCGCCCCGGAACCTGGGCCCCGCGCGGGCATCCAGGAGGAGGATCTCTCCTCTGGCGAGCGCCGCCGCCAGCGCGCCGGCCTCCTCACAGGCCCTGCCAAGGGTGGAGGGGAGCATCGGCAGATCGCCGATCTTGCGCGGCGGCTTGTCGTCCGCCACCGGCAGGCCGGCGCCGGTCCAGGCGGCCCAGCCCCCGTCGATGACCGCCACCCGGCGGTGCCCGCAACTGCGAAGCAGCCACCAGGCCCGCGCCGCCGCCAGGGCACCGCCGGCGTCGTCGTAGCAGGCGACATCGGTATCGGGCCCGATCCCCCATCGGCCGCAGATGGCCGCGAAAACGCCGGGGTCGGGCAGCGGGTGTCTGCCCAGTCCGGATCGGCCCAGGTCGCTGAGATCGGTGTCGAGGTGGGCGTAGCGCGCGCCCGGCAGGTGGCTGCGCCCATAGGCCTGCCAGCCGGCGTTGGCGTCGGCCAGCGCGTAGCGGCAGTCCAGCACCACCAGGTCGGGATCGCCCAGGCGTGCGGCCACCCCGGCGGGAGCCACCAGGGTGTCGGGAAAGCTCACAGGGGCACGCCCCGCAGCCGCCCGAGCAGGCGTTCCAGGATCATCGCGGTGGCGCCCCAGATGGTGTGGCCCTCGAACTCGAGGGCCCGAAGCTCGATGTCGAGGCCCGGGCGCGGCAGCGGATAGGGCCGCCACAGCTCGCTTCGGGCGGCCAGCGCCAGCGGCAGCTCGAAAGCGCAGCTGACCTCGCCGGCGCACAGGCGCAACCGGTAGCCCGGATCCACCCTGGCCACCACGGGCTGAACCAGATACTCGCTGACCGTCGCCAGCGGCTCCATCCGCCCCAGCGGCCGAACCTGGCCGGCGGACACGCCGACCTCCTCCTGAGTCTCGCGGATCGCCGCGGCCACCGCATCGGCGTCGCCCGCGTCGATCCGGCCACCCGGAAAGCTGACCTGGCCACCGTGATGGGTCATGCCTTCCTGGCGGCGGGTGAGCAGCACATGCAGGCCGTCCGGGCGCGGCACCAGGCCGACCAGGACCGCGGCTGGCCGCAAGGGTCGGGGCCCGCCCCACCAGCGCTCCAGGGCCGCCAGGTTGTCCGCCGGCAGGTCCGGATCGCCGGCCAGCGGCAGCAGGCGCTCGGTCAGCGCCGGCCAGGGCGGTGCCAGCGTCTCAGGCATGGCCGCGCTCCTGCTCGCGGCGCGGCAGCACGACCTCCATGATCCGCATCCGCGCCGGTTCGCCCATGCTGGCCCAGCCGGCGATCTCCGCACCGGTGCGCAGGCAGCCAGCGCAGTAGCCCTCGTCGTCCAGCGTGCAGACGCCGGTGCACGGGCTGAGGATGGCTGGAGGGATGGCGGGTAGGGACACGTTGCGACTCGATGGCGGATCGGGTCCGGGGCCCGGAAACGCAGCGGGGCGGATCGCTCCGCCCCGGCTGGCCGTGCCCCGGGGGGGTGCGGCTTACTTCACTTCGATGAGCTTGATGTCGAAGGCCAGCGCCTCGTTCGGACCGATCGGCGGCTGGCCGCGCTCGCCGTAGGCCAGTTCCGGCGGCAGGAACACCTGCCAGTGGTCGCCCACCTTCATCCGCGGCAGCACTTCCTGCCAGCCACGCAGGACCTCGTCGACCTTGAAGGTGACCGGCTGGCCGCGCGCGAACGAGCTGTCGAACTCGAACCCGGTCGAGGCGATCGAGCCGCGGTAGTGGATGCTGACCTCGCTCTGCGCGGTCGGGCTGCGGCCGCTGCCGGCCTCGATGACGCGGTACTGGATGCCGTTCGGGAGCGACTGGATGCCGGTCTTGGAGCGGTTCTCGGCCATGAACCGATCGCTCTTGGTCTTGTTCTCGGCGGCGAGCTGGCGCAGGCGGCCGACCGCCTCCTCGCGCATGCGCGCCTGGAACGCCATCAGGTTGGCGCGCATCTCCTCGGCGGGTACGGTGGGATTGCGACCGGCAGCCGCGTCCTGGATGGCGCGGATCACGGTGTTGACGTCGATGTCCGCGCTCTTGTCGCGGAAATCGGAGCCAAGCTCGTAGCCGATCGCGTAGCTCAGCTTGTTCTTGTCGGTGGCCGGGATGGCCGGACGCTCGCCCGACTGCGGGTCCTGGGCGGCGGCGGCGGTGGCGAAGAGGGCCGCAAGCACGAGCGCGGCACGACGGAACAGCATGAAGAACCTCCTGGGAGTGCGACGCGGTTGGGAATCAGCGGGCAAGTGTAGTGGAAGCGGCCCGGCGCCGCGGTGGCGCCGGTTGGCCTGCGTTCAAGCAGGGCCGATCGGCAGGATCGCGCTGCCCGCCGGCCGGCCGCGGCCTACAATCGCCCTTTCGACCGACACGGACCCCGCGATGAGCTACCGCACCCTGCTGAGCGCCGACGAGGGCGCCGTCCGCACCCTCACCATCAACCGCCCGGACAAGCTGAACGCGCTGAACCGCGAGGTCATCGCCGAGTTGTCGGTGGCCTTCGCGCAGGCCGCCCAGGACGACGCCGTACGCGTGGTGCTGCTGACCGGGGCGGGCGCCAAGGCCTTCGTGGCCGGGGCCGACATCGCCGAGATGGCCGGCCTCAGCCCCGTCGAACTGCGCGATTTCTCGCGCCGCGGCCAGGCCCTGATGCGCTCGATCGAGCGCCTGGGCAAGCCGGTGGTCGCGGTGCTGAACGGTTTCGCCCTGGGCGGCGGCTTTGAACTGGCGATGGCCGCGCACCTGCGCCTGGCCGCCGATACCGCGAAGATCGGCCAACCCGAGGTCAAGCTGGGACTGATTCCCGGCTTCGGCGGCACCCAGCGCCTGCCCCGTCTGGCCGGTCGCGCCGCAGCCCTGGAGCTGTGCCTGGCGGGCGAGCCGATCGCCGCCGCCCGCGCCCACCAGCTCGGCCTGGTCAACCAGGTGCTGCCCGCCGACGAGTTGACGGCGGGCGCCATGGCGCTCGCCAGCCGACTTGCCGGCATGGCGCCCCAGGCCCTGCGCGGCGTCATCGACGCCGTGGTGCTGGGCGCCGACATGGCCACCGACCAGGGCCTGGACTACGAGACCCAGCTGTTCGCGGTGCTGGCCAGCACCGCTGACATGCGCGAGGGCACCAGCGCGTTCCTGGAAAAGCGGTCGCCGCAGTTCAGTGGGCGCTGAAGCTTGCCGCCGCATCCGACCGTGCTGCGCCCTGCGGCAGCCCTCCGCGCTGCCCTCATTGGGCGATGGACGCTCCTGGTGAGAAGCTGGCGCGCCGGCGCTCGACGATGCGCTCGGCCGCCATGCGCCCTTCAACCAGTTCATAGCCGAGCAGGGCGAACACGCGCTCGCCGATGAAGATCGGCCGCGCGTTGCCGTACCAGTCCACGCAGCTGGCGCGGCAGGCGTCGTCGACGGCGACCTCGGGATCGGCCATCAGCTCGCCGGCGGGGGAAAGCGCCAGATCGCGATTGCGCAGGTAGGCCACCACGGCCGACCCATGCCGGTGCGCCACCCGGCCATCACTACGACCGGGGCCGACAACCGGCAGGCCGATGATCCCGTCCTGCGCCGAGTGCGGGCGATAGAAGAAGCCGTGCGTCCGCCGCTCGCCCTGCGCCGCACCTGGCCTGACCAGCACCGAGGCCAGGGCGGCGCTGCCGGCCTCCAGTCGCAGGCTGCTGAAGTGCAGGTCGCCCTTGGCGCTGCCGACCACCAGCGCGTGTCCTGCCAGCGCCTCGATGCGCTCGGCGCCATGACCGAGATCGATCGTATGCACCGCGTCGCGCGCCGCCGGCCTCAGCGCGTGGACGGTGCGTCCCGGCTTCTCGTTTCCCGCGCCCTGCCATGGCCACGGCGCGCTGCCATAGACCAGCCAGTCGCCGATGTAGCGATTGCTGCGTGCACCGGGGCCCGGGTCGGGCAGCCGCCGGTAGGCGGACGCCGGTGCCGCTGCTCGACCATCGCCAAAGTGCGCCAAAGGCACTCGCAACAAAGCGATTTCGCCGCTGCCGGACTGGCCGCCCCACATGCCCTCGCCCCCGCCGACCTCGGAAACCAGCACGTTCAGGTGGCCATCGTCGCCCTGCAGGAAGGACATCTGGTCGAACGGAACACCCCGCGCGAGCAGGGCCGAAGGCGTCCCCTCGTCGAGCGGCATCCTGACCACCACGGACCGGTTCGGCCCCTGGCGGTCGTGGCGCGTGGTCCATACATAGACGGCGTCGGCGGACACGTAGAACACCCGGCCCGGCGGCCCCAGCACGGCGGTCGCCGAGCAGTCCAGAACCGCCGCCGCCAGGTTGCAGCGCGTCACCGTGTGCAGGGTCAGGCTCCACGGTGGCAGGTCCAGGCCATCGTCGACATGGAAGATGCGGGTCGCTGGCAGGATGCGCCGGAAGTCGCCGGGTACCGCATCGGGACGCCAGCGGCGCAGCCCGGGAAGCGGGCTGCCGGCGGCATCGTGGCCGCCGAGCCGGAACGGCGTGTACAGCACCAGGGTGTCGCCGACCAGGCGGCTCGCATAGTTGTTCGCCGAGTAGTAGTCGTTGCTGCGCAGGTGGTAGGTGTCGCGGTGACGGAGCCCGCCCGCCGCGTCGATGTCGAACAGCACCAGCTCGGTGCCGCCGCGCGCGTAGCTGTAGCCGATCACCACCACGGTGTCGCCGCCGACCAGCATCTCGTCGTACCAGGCGCCGCCCGGGTCGACCCCGGGCCCGAAGGCATCGACCATGGCCACCGGTGCCAGGTCATCGCCGCCGACCCGCACCGTGAACAGCCGGCCGCGGCGCAGCACCACCAGATGCTCGCCGTGGCGCTTGACGATGCCGCCCTCGTCGACGCCGGCGGTCTGGACATTGGTGATCGATTCTGCGGCGGCCCCGGCCGCCGGCGCTGGCGGCGACGCCGGCACTGCCTCCGCCACCACCATCGCGCTTCGACGCCGCGCCTGCATGCGCGCCCTTGCCTGGACCCTGGCCAGCCAGCGCTGCCATGCCGCCTCGTCGGCGAAGGCGGGCAGGCCGTTGCCCGCCGGTGCCGCACTGGCCGGAGCCACCGATCCAGGGACACCGCCCTGACCGCAGGCTGCCACCACCAGCGCCACCACCAGAACCCGTCCAATCCTGCCTGCCATGCCTGACTCCTGCCTTGTCCTTCGCCCGCCGTGCGCCGCGCACCGGGTCGGATACCTGCCTGCAACGCGGCAGGGCCGTTCATGGGGTCGACGGTTGCGGTCGGGCAAGGGCATTAAGCTGTGGCGACCGTCACCCGAACGACACCATGCCTTACTCGACGCGCGCCCCGCATCCGACCCGACCCGCGTTCGCGGCAGGACGTCGCCTGGCCGCCCCCGGGCTTGCCTTGCTGGCACTTGCCTCGATCCTGCCCGGTCCGCTCCTGGCCGACGAGGGCGCCGAGGTCTTCCAGCGCTGCCTGGCCGGGCTGGCCGCGCCTGCGGCCCGCGCCGGCATCGACGCCGACTTCTTCCATCGCACCACCGCTGCGCTGGCGCCCGATCCCGGCGTGCTGGAACTGCTCGACGCCCAGCCCGAGTTCACCACGCCGCTGTGGGACTATCTTGCCGGCCTGGTCGACGACGAGCGGGTCGACGACGGCCGCACCGCCCTGCAGCAGAACAGCGCGCTGCTGGCACGCATCGAGGCGCGCTTCGGCGTCGACCCGGCCACCGTGGTCGCGGTCTGGGGCGTGGAAAGCGACTTCGGCCGGATCACCGGCAAGCGTCCCCTGCTGCGCTCGCTGGCGACGCTGTCCTGCGCCGGCCGCCGGCAGCCGTTCTTCCGGGGCGAACTGTTCGCCCTCCTTCGTTTGCTGCAGTCCGGCGACCTGGTCGACCGCGACCTCACCGGCTCCTGGGCCGGTGCGTTCGGGCAGACCCAGTTCATGCCCAGCACTTACCAGCGGATCGCCGTCGACTTCGACGGCGACGGCCGCCGCGACCTGGTCGACAGCGTCGACGACGCCCTGGCATCGACCGCCAATTACCTCAGGCAGGCCGGCTGGCGCACCGGCCAGCCCTGGGGCGTCGAGGTGCGGCTGCCGGCCAGCCTCGACCTGGCCAGGGCCGGGCGCCGCAACAAGGCGCCGGTGTCGACCTGGCAGGCGCGCGGGGTCCGCCGCCTGGACGGCCGCGAACTGGTCGGACCGGGCTTCGAGGCCGGCGTCCAGGCCGCGGTGATCGCACCGACCGGACGCGACGGCCCCGCCTTCCTGGTGCTGCGCAACTACGACGCGATCTTCTCCTACAACGCCGCGGAGAGCTACGCGCTCGCCATCGCCCTGCTCGCCGAGCGCCTGCGCGGCGCAGGTCCGCTGCCGGTCACGCCCTGGCCGACCGACGACCCCGGCCTGTCGCGCGCCGAACGCCGGCAACTGCAGACCCTGCTGCTGGCGCGCGGGCATGACATCGGCGAGGCCGACGGCCTGATCGGCACGCTGACCCGGCGGGCGATCGTCGAGGAACAGCGCCGGCTGGGCCTCGAGCCCGCCGATGGCCGGGCCGGCCAGCGCGTGCTGGCCGCGCTCCAGGAGGCGGCAGCGCCCTGACCTCGGGGCGAAGTCATGGCGGGCGCCGGCTCAGGGTCTTGCCGCCGAGGTGCCGCCGAAGGCCGGATCCGCGCGGATCCGAACCTGGGCCAGCAATGGCACCGGCTGGACGCCGGTCGCACTGGACCGGGTGCCGCGCAGAAGGATCCGCTCGCCGTCGGCCGAGATCGCCAGCGCCGACACGTCGACCCACGTGGACACGTCGTATCCTGCAGCGGCCACCGCGGTGCGGATCGACACCATGCCGGTATCGGCGGTCCACAGGGCTGCATCGATCGGCGCACCGAGGGGCTGCGGGACCGGCGATACGCCATCCGACTCGAAGTAGAAGCGTTCTGCGCAGTTGCCGACCGCCACGGTGGCCGCCGCATCGATCGCAGTCAGTTCGCAGGTCTCCCTGGGATTGCTGGTCAGGGTGCCCAGGCGCACCACCTGGCCATCCCCAAGCCGGTACCACGGCGCGAAGGCGTCGAGCACCTGCATGCCCGGGGCGCGGCTGTGGTGGCCGAACATCACCGAGCAATCGGGACCACAGCCGACCGGGTTGTAGAGCTGACGGCCATCGGGTGCCAGCACCGGCACCGGCGGTCCCTGGTCCGGGGGCCAGGTGATCAGGGCCGCCGACGGCGGGGCCATGAAGGGTCCGTGCACGGGGATGATCCGGACCCCGAACAGGCTGCGGTCCGACGAAAGGGCATAGCGCGGCTCCTCCCGTGTCAAGGCCGGCAGGTCGCCGCTGGAGCGCGGCAACCAGCGCGTCCCCTGCTCGGGGTCCCAGCGCCAGCCCTGGAGCGGCGCCGTGGCGCTGCTGCGACCGACGCCCAGCACCTCGCCACCGTGCGCGGACAGGCCGGTGGCCCGGGACCAGTCGCCGGGGCCGTCGGGCAAGGCACGCCACTCGCCCTCGACCCAGGCCACCGGTCTGCTGCGAAACTCGTCGAAGCGCTCGGTGGCGACCACGGCATCTCCTGCCGAATCCACCAGAATCATCCCGTCTGGGTGCAGGGATCCCAGGCGATGCCACCGGTCCTGGCCGGCAGCCAGGCTGAGCACCCGAAGCGTGCCGGCCCCATCGCCGATGCCGACGACTGCCAGTATGTTCCCGTTGCCGTCGAACAAGGCCTGCAGGGGCACGACCTGGACGCCAGCCAGCCCGTCGATGCGCGAGGGCAGTTCGAGCAGCTCGATGCTGGCGCGGTCGCCCAGCCCGGGCGGACGCCAGGGGCAGCCCATCCCCTGCAAAGCGGTCAGCCGTTGCAGGGGTAGAGTGCCCTCCCCATAGCCGGCAACCATCGACCGGTAGCGCAGGGTGGCGAGATCGCAGCCGACGGCCAGCTCGATGTCGCCCCAGACCGTGCGACGCACCTGGCCCGAATCGAAAGCATCGCCGAACCTCGCGCCGGTCGCGGTATGCACGCCCTCGAAGACCAGTCCCCCGTGCGGGCCGGGCTCACCGACGCCGGTGATCCAATAGGGCATGCCTGCAAGATCGTAGGTGTACCAGGTCAGCAGCGCCTGTCGCGGACCGATCCATTGCAGAGTGATGCCTTCGCCATTGCGGTCGGGTGCGTACCAGGAGCCGCTTTGTCCCGCGAACGCCGAGGTCTCCTCGCCAGGCCGGCCGAATGGCGCCTCGCAGCGCGTCCCCCAGGCCGGCGCGAGGCGCGCCAGATCGCGCGCACGTTGCTCGCCATAGGCCTGGTAGCTCAACAGCCCCCGCTGGCAATCCTGGAAGGAGATGCGGGCGGATCCGACCACCTGGCGCTCGACATCTGCCGGATCGAATCCGGCGCCGAAACGCGCGCCCCGGTGGGCGACCAGTTGCGGAAACGCCAGGAACCAGCCGTCGCCGTCCTGGTCGATCCGCCCGGCGGCCGTGAGCCAGCGCTGCGCGCCTTCGCCATCGTAGGTGAACCAGTACAGCAGGGCCTGGCCTCCGCCAAGCATTTCCAGGGACCACCCCTCACCGCTGCGGCCTGGCGATACCCAGTGTCCTGCGTGTCCCTGGGTTGGAGCCACGCCGGCCTGAGCCAAGCCCGCCGATGCAAGCATCAGCGCCAGCGCAGCCACCATCGATGCGGTGCATTGCAAGGCGGTGGTGAGCGCTTTTTTGCCATTCAGAAGGTTGCTCATGGTCGTTCTTGGGAAACTGCCGGGCGGTTCACCATAGGTGCCGCTTCCTGGCCGGTCAACCGCGTCCGGCGGACAGATACCGTGCTGGCGGCGCGTGGCAGCGCCACGGGCCGGGAAGCCCGCGTGGACGCGCAGACATGAGGTCGCGTGCGTCCTGCGCCTTCCTGGCCTGCGCCCGACACCGGTCAGGGCGCTGGCAGGACGGTGCCTCCCGGGCAGGCCGCAGTGGTCGCGCATGGGCGGAACAGCGCATCCAGGTCGTTGCCACAGGCCACCCGCCACTGGCCCGGCGCCAGTCCGTCCATCTCCAGCGCGCCGATCGCCAGCCGATTCAAGCCCACCACGTGATTGCCGGTGGCCGCGAACATCCGGCGGACCTGGTGGTAGCGACCCTCGGTCAGCACCAGGCGCGCCCGGCGCGGGCCCAGCGCCAGCATGCACGCCGGCGCCAGGGGCCGGGTCTCGCCCTCGAGCAGCAGCGTTCCGCTGGCGAACAGGTCGCCTTCGTCGCCGCGCAGGTCCTCGGCCAGCTCGGCCTCGTAGAGTTTTTCCACGTTCGCGCGCGGCGAGATGATGCGGTGCAGGAGCTGGCCGTCGTCGGTCAGCAGCAACAGGCCGCCGGTCTCCCGGTCGAGCCGGCCGACAGAGGCCAGGGCCGGACTGCGCAACGCGAAGCGCGGCGGAAACAGCGAATGCACCAGCGGACCCGGACCGCGCGTCGAACACACCACGCCCACCGGCTTGTTCAATACAAGGGTCAGTGGCGGCGGCGGATCGAGCGGTTCGCCGTCCAGTCGCACCCCCTGCGGATCGACGTCGTCGTCCGCGTAGAGCACCTGCCCTCCGGCGTCGGTGATCCGGCCCTGCCGGAACAGCGCCAGCACCTGCTTGCGGCTGCCATACCCCAGGTTGGCGACCCGCCGCAGCAGTTTCATCGGGGCGCCTCGCCCTGCAGGACCTTGTATCCGGCTTCTTCGGCGACCACGCGCACGTCCCGGAAGCGTGCAGCCAGGATGGCCTCGTAGGGCAGATGCCGGTTGGCGACCAGCCACAGGCTGCCGCCGGGCACCAGGGCGGCGGCGGCAGCGGCGATGAAGGCCTGGCCCAGCTCGGGCCGGTCGGCGCGGTCGCGGGCATGGAACGGCGGGTTGCTGACGATGAGGTCGTAACGGCCCGGAATGCCGGCGGTCACGTCGTGCCAGTGCAGGCGCGCCTGGCGACCCCCGGCGCACGCCGCCAGGTTGAGGCGGGCAGGGTCAAGGGCGCGGCGGTCGCTCTCGAACAGGTCGATGCTGGCGATCGCCGGACAACGTCGAAGCAGCGACCCGGCCAGAAAACCGAAACCCGCGCCGAGATCGGCTGCGCTGCCGGACAGGTCGGCAGGAAGGCTCGCGGCGAGCAGGGCGGAACCGGGATCGACGCGGTCCCAGGCGAACAGGCCCGGCCGGCTCCACCAGCCTTCCGCGTTCCGAACCGGCGCATCCAGGGCGGCCCAGCGGGCGCGCAGTTCGCTGTCCACCGCAGCACCGGGCGCGCTCCAAAGCACCTTGCAACGATGCTTGGCAAGGCTGCACGGCGGGCCGGCCAGCGCCTTCAGGTCGGTCTGCAGGGCGCCGGCGCCCGACTGGTTGCCAGCCACCGCCACGACCGTGCCAGCGGCGGACACGCTGGCCGCGCGCGCCAGCAGGATGCGGCACAGGTCCCGGCTGCGTGGCGCCAGCACGACCGCGCAATCGAAACCGCCCTGCACGGCGTCCGTTCCGGCCACCTGGCCACCTTGCGCCTGCAGCGCCGCGGCAAGCGCCGCATCGTCCTGGAACAGGCGCCAGCCTGGCAGGGGCAGCCCGGATCCGGGCCTGGCGTTCAACACGGCGACCCGGGCAGGGTCGGACAGGGGCAGCGCGCCGCTGTCCAGCGCGTGGGCCAGCGCCGCCAGTTCCGGATCGCCGGGCAGGGTCATGGCGCCAGGAAGTCGCGCACGCTGCCGAGGTCGTCGACCACCGGCATCGGCGGCAGCGCCGCCAGGATGCGCCGGCCATAGCCCTTGCCGCGCAGGCGCGGGTCGAGCAGGGCGACCACGCCGCGGTCCTCGCCGCTGCGGATCAGGCGACCGACCCCCTGTTTCAACAGCAAGGCGGCCTGGGGCACCTGCCAGTCGTTGAACGGGTCGCCGCCCTCGGCGCGGACGGCCGCCAGCCGTGCGGTCAGGACCGGATCGTCGGGCGGCGCGAACGGCAGCTTGTCGATCGCCACCAGGGATAGCGCCTCGCCGGGCACGTCGACGCCCTCCCAGAAGCTGGCGGCGCCGAGCAGCACGCCGTTGCCGCTGGCCCGGAACGCTTCCAGGAGCTGGTGCTTGCCGGCCTGGCCCTGCACGAACAACGGCAGCGCGACGCGCTCGGCCAGGACCTGGGCGGCGTAGCGTAGCGCCCGGTGCGAGGTGAACAGCAGCAGCGCGCGTCCGCGCGAGGCCTCGACCAGGCCGGCCAGCGCCTGCGCCATCGCCTCCAGCCAGGCGCCATGGTTGGGTTCGGGCAGGTCGCCCGGCAGGTACAGCAGCGCCTGCCGGCGATAATCGAACGGGCTGTCCAGGCGCAGGGTCTGCGCGTCGAACAGGCCGGTGCGGGCCTGGAACAGCCGGAAGTCGTCGGCCACCGCCAGGGTCGCCGAGACGTGGATCCACGCGGCCCGCGACTGGGCGCGGAACTGTGCCAGCGGCGCGGCCACGGACAAGGGCGTCAGGCTCAGCCGGAAACCACGCTGGCTGAGCTCGTACCAGCGCACGGCGTCGTCGCCGGCGGCGCAGATCGGCTCGGGATCGGCATCGACCAGCTCGACCGGGTCGGCCGCCTCGCGCCAGCGCGCCAGGCGCTGCCGCAGGGTGTCCAGGCGCTCGCCCAGCGCATCCATGCCGGCGCTCGCCCCCTCCAGTCCTGACAGCACGGCCGCGGTGTCGTCGAGCGCCACGGCCAGCGCGGCCAGGCCGTCGACCACGCTGTCGCGCTGCAGGGCCTGCGCCGCGGTGCCGCGTGCCGGCAGCCCATCCAGGGCCAGGCGCAGGCCCCGAAGGGCGGTCTCCAGCGCCTGCAGCGGCGCGGTGGCGACCGCCAGCGCACCGCTCACCTGGCCGCATTCGGTCAGCAGGTCGGTGCCCAGCTCGCGCACCATGTGATCGCTGAGTGCGCTGCCCAGGAACAGCGAGGCGGTCTCGGGGAACTGGTGGGCCTCGTCGATGACAAAGGCATGGGCGCCGGGGAGGATCTCGCCGAAGCCCTCCTGCTTGAGCGCGAAATCGGCCAGCAGCAGATGGTGGTTGACCACCACCAGGTCGGCCTCCTGGGCGGCGCGCCGTGCCTTGACCACGAAGCAGTCGCCGTACTGAGGACACTCGCCGCCCAGGCAATTGTCGCGACTGGAGGTGACCCGCGCCTTGAGCGCACCGTCCTCGGCCAGGGCCGGGAAGGCATCGAGATCGCCATCGCGGCTGCGACCGGCGAACTCGCGAAGCGATTGCAGGACGGCGACGTCGCCCGTCCGGGCGTGGCGACCCTCGCGCCAGGCCTGGTCCAGGCGGTACAGGCACAGGTAGTTGCCGCGCCCCTTGAGCAGGGCGGTGCGCGGCCGCACCGCCAGCGCCTGGCACACACGCGGCAGATCGCGCAGGAACAGCTGGTCCTGCAGGGCCCGGGTGCCGGTCGAGACGATCACCCGGGCACCTGAAAGCAGTGCCGGGACCAGGTAGGCGTAGGTCTTGCCGGTGCCGGTGCCGGCCTCGGCGACCAGCAGGCCGCGATCGGCGACCGCCTGTTCCACTGCTGCAGCCAGCGCCAGCTGCGCCGATCGGGGCGAGAACCCCGAAAGGGCTGCCGCGAAGGCGCCCTCGCTGCCCAGCACCTGCGCCGCGGTTGGGGCCGATCCGGGTTCGGGGTCGCTGACGGCCATCGACCGGCGGGTCAGTGCGCCGGCACCGTGCGGCCGGCCGCCCAGTCGCGCAGCGCCTGCACCTGCTCGGCCATCAGCATAGAGAGCGGGCGGGTCGCGGCCAGCTCGGCGAGCAGCAGGGCCTGGTCGAGGGGCCGGGCGACGGCGTGGGCGGCATACAGGCCGGCGACCACTGCCTGCTCGATCTCGGCGCCCGAAAAGCCGTCGCTCGCAACGGCCAGCGCCGGCAGGTCGAAGCCGTCCGTTGCCAGGCCACGACGCGCCAGGTGCAGCGCGAAGATCTCGGCCCGCACCGTCGCGTCGGGCAGGTCGACGAAGAAGATCTCGTCGAACCTTCCCTTGCGGAGGAGTTCCGGCGGAAGCTGCTGCACGGCGTTGGCGGTGGCGACCATGAACACCCGCGAGCGCCGTTCGGCCATCCAGGTCAGGAAATGGCCCAGTACGCGGCGCGATACGCCGCCGTCGCCATCCCCGGCGCTGCTGGCCAGCCCCTTCTCGAGTTCGTCGATCCACAGCACGCAGGGCGCGAGCGCCTCGGCCGCCGTCAGGGCCTCGCGCAGGTTGCGCTCGGTCTCGCCGTGGTACTTGGCGTACAGCGCACCGAAATCCAGGCGCAGCAAGGGCAGCCCGAATCCGCCGGCGATCGCCTTGGCGGCAAGCGACTTGCCGCAGCCCTGCACGCCCAGCAGCAGGATGCCGCGCGGCGGGTCCAGGCCCGGCAGGGGCTCGACCGCGGCCAGCGCCGGGCGTCGCTGGGCGACCCAGTGCTTGAGCCGCGCCAGCCCGGCGACATCGTCCATGCCCGCGGCATCGCCCTCGAAGTGCAGGTGGCTGGAGCGGTTGAGCAACTCGAAACGCATGCGGTTGGCGGCCGGCACGTCGCGCGCGCAGACCACGCCGTCGTCGAAGATCAGGCGTGCGGCGACGCGCCTGGCCTCGACGGCATCGAGACCGCCCAGGTTGCGGATGATCGCTGCCAGCGCCTGCGGGTCGACCTCCACCCGGCGGCCGTCGTGTTCGCGCGCGTACCGGGCCGCCTCCTCGGCGACGATCCGGCGCAGGACCTCCGGCGATGGCAGGCTGATCGGGACGCGCAGAGCCAACCGCTCCAGCTCCGGGGCAAGCTCGATCCGGCTGCCGACCATCACCACCACGTGCGCCGCGCAGTCGTGGCGCTGCACGATCTCGCGCAGGTTGCGAACGGTGGCCGGATAGCCCAGGTAGGGATGGAAATCGAACAGCAGGAAGACGCTGCGCTGCCGGGCGGACCGGATCGCCGCCAGGGTGGAGCCGACGTCGGGCGCGGTGCCGGTGAGCGCGTCCTCCAGGTCGAGGTCCAGGCGCGACAGCCCCCCGGTGATGCTCCAGCGGTACAGAGGTCGAAGCACCTTGCCCAGGACATGCCGGAACAGGTCGACCACCCGGGCCTCGTCCGGGGTCTCGATCACCAGCAGCGGGGTGTCGGCACGCAGCAGCGCCGCCAGGTCGTTGCTCTCGGGCATCGTCTTCCTTGTCAGGGGCAGTCCACATCCGGACACGCCCGGATGACTCCACGGTGCCGGCTGCCGCCCCGGAACCGTCCGCGCCGCGCGATCCGTCCCCGGGCCGCCGCCTCGGCAACGCAAGGCGCCGACCACACCGGCTGGCGTGTCGCCAGGCCAGACGGCAGGCACCGGACGGCGCGGCACACTTTCGGCCGCGATTAGACCCCATTCCGGCGGCAGCCGCCATCGCCCGGCAGACGCTACTAGAGTGTCACATGTCGTCCCGCACCTGCCCGTGCGGGGCCGAGTGCCGCATCCGCCCCGCGCCGGAGCGGCCGCGGTGGGCACCGGACCGATGCCGATGTGCCGCCCGGACAGACGCACATCCGTCCCTTCGACGCCCCATCGCGCCGGGCGCGACCCTGGATCAGGCCACGCCCCGAAGCGACCCGATGGAGTGATCCACGTCTCAACCTGTGCGACCGGTCCGCGGCATCCTTGCGCCGGTCAGCGCTGAGGAGGCGACGCATGGAGCCCTGTGAGCAGGTCCCGGTGACGGGTGCCAAAGTGGTGGACCTGGCCGACGTGCGCCGGCGATGCCGCCCCGGCACCCCGGTGCCCGCCGTGCCGCTCGGCATGGATGTCGACTCCATGATCATCACGCTGGGCGATGCCGTGCAGTTCCTGTTCCACCTGCGCGCGCTGGGTCGTGAGCCGGCCGCACAACGCGACCTGGAACGTGCCGTGCGGGTCGCACTGGCCTGTCACCCGCTCAGCGAGGATGCCGAAATCCTCGCCGACACCTGGGACAGCATCCGCGACCTCAACTTCCTGGAAGCGCGGGTCGCTTCGGTTCGTCGCTTCGAGGCACGCAACAGCGAGGATTAGCAGCTTGTTGAAAAACGACCTTCCTGGTCGTTTTTCAAGTCACCCGTCTGGCGCAGGTCCGGACGGGCTCCCATCCGCAGCGTGGCTGTCACGGCAAGGGTTGGCCGGGCGACTGCGGCTGCGGCCAGCCCGCGGCGCGTGTTGATCCCGAACGGCCACGCGCCCGGGTGGGCGACCGGCGAGCCACCAGGACCGCCGTTCTCCACCGCACAACACGGGCGGTCCTGGCGATCGGCCGCGCCCTGCCGCGAGGTGCCGATCCCCCCGCTCAGTAGCGGTCCACCCGGGGCGGCATGCAGGCCTGTGCGCGCTCGCGCGCCTGCACCGCGCCATTGGGCGCGTTCTGCAGGACCCGCGCCTCGGCGATGGTCAGCCAGCTGCGCGCGCACCACTCGCCGACCCTGGCGCCGGCTTCCCAGGCCTCGCGGGCCAGCGCTTCGGCGCGCGCCGCCTCGCCGCGCGCGAGCAGCAGTTCGGCGTAGCGCTGGCGCGCCTCGGGGTCGTCCAGCACCGCCTCCAGAGCCCGTTCGGCGGCGCGGCGGTCGCCGCGCATCTCGGCCTGCGCAGAGGTCTCGATCGCCTCCACCACCGCCGCATCACGGACCAGCTCCACCTGGAACTCGCCGCGATAGGCGGCGGCGCCGTCCCGGATCACCGCCAGCACGTTGACCGGCGCAGCCGCCGCCACGGGTGCCGGGGCGCGCACCGGCTCAGTCGCGCAGGCGGCCAAACCAGCGGCGGCGAGGGCGCCGCTCATCGTCCTGGCGTACCGGTTGGTTGCTTGCTTCATCATCGTCCTCATTGCGTGTTCCACCAAGGTTCCTGAGCACGTCGCCCATGCCGTTGTCGATGCAGCCGCCCCAGCGCGGCAGCGCCGGCGCATGGCCGGGCACGAAGGGCAGCAGGCGGGTATCCGGGCAGCGCGGCGGGCGGGCCTCGCCGTCGGCGTTGACGGTCTGCCAGTCGATCGCCGCACGGCTGTCCACCGACAGCGGCACCTGCGGCAGCCGGCGCATCAGGTCGGTCCAGACCGGCAGCGCCGCACCGGTGCCGGTCAAGCCCAGTGCGGCATTGTCGTCGTTGCCGACCCACACGACCGCCAGCAGGTTGCCGGTATAACCGGCGAACCAGGCATCGCGCCCATCGTTGCTGGTACCGGTCTTGCCGGCGGGCGCGAACGGCGCCAGGGTCGAGCCGGCAAGCGCCCGTGCCGTCCCGGTGCGGGCGGCCTCCTGCAATGCATGGCCAACCAGGGCGACCGCCGCCTGGTGGCTGGCGCGCGCCTGGGCGGGCTGCAGGCGCGCCAGCGCGCGGCCACGGGCGTCGAGCACGCCGGTGACCACACGCAAGGGCCTGGCCTGACCCGCCGATGCCAGGAACCCGTAGAGCTGCGCGACCTGGGCGGGACTGAGGTCGAGCGCGCCAAGAAGCAGCGATGGATTCGGGGTCACCCGCATGCCGCCGGCAACCGATCCCACCAGGCTCGCGACCTGGTCGACGCCGATCGACATGCCAAGGTGGACGGTGGCCAGGTTCAACGAGCGCGACAGGGCGTCGACCATCTGCACGCGACCGGTGCTGCGCCCATCGAAGTTCTTGGGTTCCCAGCTGCGGCCGCCGGCGAGAGGCACCCGGATCGGCACGTCGTCGAGTGGGCTTGCCAGCGACCAGCGCGACGGCTGCGACAACGCGACCAGATAGACGAACGGCTTGGCCAGAGAGCCGACCGGGCGCTGCGCCAGCAAGGCGCGGTTGAATCCGGGATTGCGCACGTCGCGCCCCCCCACTGCTGCCAGCACGTCGCCGCTCCAGGGATCGGTCACCACCGCGGCGGCCTCGAGCTGGTCGGCGTTGCGCAACCTGGCGGTCGCCTCCTGGACCGCCGACTCTGCAGCTGCCTGGGCCGCGGGCGCCAGCGTGGTGTGGATGGCCAGGCCTTCCCTGCCCAGCATGTCGGCGTCGAGGTCGCGGCCGAGCTGGGCGCGGACCAGGTCCAGGAAGGCGGGATGCAGGTTCCGCGCCAGCCCGGGGCGCTCGGTGACCGCCAGCGGCTGCGCCAGGGCATGGCGGTACTCGGCCTCGTCGATCAGACCGGTCTCCCGGAAGTGCCGCAGCACCAGGTCGCGCCGGGCGTTGGCCCGTGCCGGGTGGCGCCGCGGGTTGAGCCAGGAGGGGCCCTGGATGAGGCCGACCAGCAGGGCGATCTCGGCGACGCCCAGGCGGCGCAGCTCGCGCCCGAACCAGAACTCCGCCGCCGCGGCCATGCCGTGCACCGACTGCCCGCCGTGCTGGCCCATGAACACTTCGTTGAGATAGAGCTCGAGGATGCGCCCCTTGTCCTGGCGCGCCTCGATCAGCACCGAAAGCACCGCTTCGTTGACCTTGCGCGTCCAGGTCTGCTCCAGCCCGAGGAACAGGTTGCGCACCAGCTGCTGGGTGATCGTGCTGCCGCCCTGGGTGCGGTCGCTGGTCAGGTTGCGCCATGCGGCGCGCACGATGGCCAGGGGATCGAGGCCGCGATGGCGCTTGAAGTCGCGGTCCTCGACGGCCTGTACGCCGGCGACCAGAAGGGTCGGCATTTCCACAAGGCGCAGCGGCCGCTGCTCGCGCTGCCGTGGTCCGTAGAAGGTGGCGATGCGGGCCGGATCGATGCGCGCCTCCGCCAGCGTCCGGCCGCCACCATCGGCCAGCGCGGCGACCCGGCCGCGCGCCAGGGCGATGCGCAGTCGCTGTTCGGGCCAGCTTCCGGAAGGATCCACGAAGCTGCGGGTCTGCACCACGAAGCCACCCTCGCCTTCGCGCGCGAAGGTCCCGGGACGCAGTGCCTGGCCGTCCTCCTGGTAGCCGGCGGCGGCCAGCTCGGCCAGCAGGGCCGTAGGGGTCATCGCCAGGTTGGGGCGCAGGATCATGGCGCGCGCATAGACCCTGCTGGGCTGCACGGTGACCGTGAACTCGGCGAAGCGCTGCGCGATCTGGCGGTCCAGGTACCAGGCCCACGCCGACAGGAAGCCGATCGCCAGGCCGATCGCCAGCAGCACGGCACGCAGCAGCCAGCTGCGCAGCGACAGTCCGGCCAGGGTCATGCGGCGGTGCCGGTCCCGAGGGGACAGGCGACGCCGGTGCCGCCCAGTCCGCAGTAGCCCCCTGGGTGGCGGTCCAGGTATTGCTGGTGCTCGGGCTCGGCAAACCAGAACGCGCCAAGCCGCTCGACCGTGGTGGTGATGGCGCCCAGCCCGGCCGCCTCCAGCCGCTGCTGATAGGCCGCCAGGCTGGCCCGCGCCAGCGAAGCCTGGCCGTCGTCGGCGACCAGGATGATCGAGCGGTACTGGCTGCCGAGGTCGTTGCCCTGGCGCATGCCCTGGGTCGGGTCATGCCCCTCCCAGAAGCGGCGCAGCAGGTCGGACAGACCGATCTGCGCGGGGTCGTGGACCACCTGCACCACCTCGGCATGGCCGGTCATCCCGGAACAGACCTCACGGTAGGTGGGATTGGGTGTGTAGCCGCCCGCGTAACCCACCGCGGTGGACACCACGCCGGGCAGCGTCCAGAACAGGCGCTCGGCGCCCCAGAAGCAGCCCATCCCGAACCAGATCCGGGCCAGGCCCGGGAAGGCATCGTCCAGCGGCGCATCGAGCACACGGTGGCGCGACGGCACCGGCATCGCCTCCGCCCGGCCAGGCAGCGCCTGCGCCGGCTCCACCATGCGTTGTCCGAAGGCGCCGATGCCGGCCATGCTCAGATCGCCTCGTACTTTGCCAGGCGCTCGGATTCGGCGCGCCCTTGGGCGATCCACTCCTGCATCGCCGGCAGCGCCAGCAGCGCGTCCATCCACGCCCGGCATTCGCCATCGACCGGCACCGCGTAGCCGGTGAAGCGGATCGCCACCGGCGCGAACATGCAGTCGACGATGCCGAAGTGGCCGCACAGGAACGGACCGACTCCGGCATGGCGGGCGCGCAGCGAGCGCCACAGCGCCTGCACCCGGTCGATGTCCCGACGTGCCCCGGCGCCGATCTGCGGCAGCGGACCGCGCCGGCTGCAGTTCATCGGCAGCTCGCCGCGCAGGTCGGGAAACCCCGAATGCATCTCGGCGCTGGCGCTGCGCGCCAGGGCCCGCGAGGCGGGGTCCTGCGGCCAGCCGTGCGCCTGCGGATGGCGCTCGGCCAGGTACTCGAGGATAGCCAGGGAATCCCAGACCACCACTTCGCCATCGTGCAGGACCGGCACCCGGCCGGACGGCGAGAAGTCGCCGATGCGGGTGCGGAACTCCTCGCTGTCCAGCGCCAGCCGGACCTCTTCGAAGGCGATGTCGTGGTGGCGCAGGAACAGCCACGGCCGCAGCGACCATGACGAGTAGTTCTTGTTGCCGATCACCAGGCGGTAGCGGGTCATGCGGGTCTCCAGAGGATGTCGCGGATGCTAGCAGGCTGCCGGAACACGGCCGGCAGGCGACACTTGCGCACCGGCCACGGCCGGCGCTGCCCTGCCCGGCCTCATGCCTGCCCGTCCGCCGGCTGCTTGTCGACGATCAGGCGAGCATTGATGCCGTGCTCCAGCCAGACCTTGCAGGCGGCGAGAACCAGATTGAAGCCCTCCGTCGAGTCCAGCGCCTGGGCGACCTGGGTCTCCGGGTCACCCTCAAAGCCCCAGGCGGCGATCCTTACGAAGGTGGCCTCCGTCCCGTGGGCTTCGAACAGCCACTCGACCGGCGTCGGCCACTCGATGAGCAGACGTCGGTCCGGATCGAAATCGCGCACCAGCACTTCGCCGGATGCTCCGCAGTGGTCCCAGAACCACGTCACCCTGGCGCCCGGCTCTAGCCGGCCGCTGGCGCGGCTGAACCAGAAGCGCGTGGTGACCGCCGGATCGACGAAGGCCGCGAAAACCACCGACACGGGTCGTCGGATGAGCATGGTCGCGCGTGCGACCGGCGGCGGGGGCATTGTCATGGCGCAAGCAATGGATGATCCGGAGTCGCCGGCATTCTCGCCGGGGCGCGGTCCGCTCGCCACGAGTCCCGGCATCAAGGTGGCCGGCCGTTCAGGTGCGCGGCGTGTGCAGGTCCTTCATCGCCCGCTCGAAGCCGCCTTCGACCATGCCCGGGGTGGCGTGCACCGCCTCCTCGATGGCACCGCGGATCGCCGCCTCGTCGTCGGCACCAGGCCGGCCCAGCACCCACGGGGTGACCTTGTCCTTGTGCCCCGGGTGGCCGATGGCGACGCGCAAGCGGTGGAACTTGCCGTGGCCGAGCAGGCGGACGATGTCGCGCAGTCCGTTCTGGCCGCCGTGGCCGCCGTCGAACTTGAAGCGCGCGACACCGGGCGGAAGATCCAGTTCGTCGTGGGCGACCAGCATCTCCTCCGGCTCGATCTTCCAGTAGCGCAGCGCGGCGGCGACCGACTTGCCGCTGAGGTTCATGAACGTGGCCGGCTTGAGCAGCCAGACCGACTGGCCGGCGATCTCGACCTTGGCGGTCTCGCCGAACAGCTTGCTTTCCAGCCCGAAACGCGCGCCGCACTGCTGCGCGAGGGCGTCCACAAACCAGAACCCGGCGTTGTGCCGGGTTCTGGCGTGTTCGGGGCCGGGATTGCCGAGCCCGACGATGAGGCGCAGGCCTGCCATCGGAAGTCGCGAAGATCGCGGCGACGGCTCGCCCGGAGGCGCGCCGTCGCCTGGCGATTACTTCTGGTCCTTCTTGGTGACCTTGGCGGCCGGCACTTCGGCGGCGGCCGGAGCGTCGGCGGCTTCGGCCTCTTCCTTGCCGTGCTTGGCGATGACGACGGTGAGGTCGTGCTCCTTGCCCAGCTTCAGTTCCGGGATCGACACGCCGGCCGGCAGCTTGAGATCGGACAGGTGGACGATCTGGCCGACGTCGAGGGCCGACAGGTCGATCTCGATGAACTCCGGCAGGTCCTTCGGCAGGCACTCGACCACGACTTCGTTCAGCTCGTGGGTGACGACGACTTCGGCCGACTTGCCGGCGGGCGACTTGTCTTCGTTGGCGAAGTGCAGCGGCACGGCGGTGCGCAGGGCCTTGTTCTCATCGACGCGCTGGAAGTCGATGTGCATGAGGATCTGCTTGAACGGGTGGCGCTGGAGGTCGCGCAGCAGGACCTTCTGGACCTTGCCATCGACGTTCAGGTCGAGGATCGACGAATAGAACCACTCGTGCTGGCTGGCCAGCCAGGTCTTCTCGTGTTCGAGCTGGATGCTCTGCGGGGCGGCGTCGCCACCGTAGATGACGGCGGGGATCAGGCCGGCATGACGCAGGCGGCGGCTCGCACCCTTCCCCTCGTCCTTGCGGCTGGTCGCCGAGATGTTGTGTTCGGACATTGTCTTGACTCGCTTTGCAGTGATGAACCGCCTCGCGGCGGTGGTTCGACTCCCCCGCGACCAGGGGAGCCGGGTTCC
>JAHCAT010000017.1 GCA_019634735.1 Lysobacterales bacterium
CCCTCCGGGATTCCCGGGGCGGTTCATAGGGGCTTCGCGCTTCGAGGTTTGGTTCGCCAGACCTGTGGCTCGACCAACGATCTGCAGGTGCCTTCGGCAACCATGGCGCCCGTCGGTCGGGTCACGGATCTCCGCCGAACACGGTCACTCGCGTGTTCAGCATCGCCTGAGGACGTGCGATTGTTATTGTATCCCCAACAAAAGCCGCCCCATAATCCGCCGATGCATCGTCCGCTGAACAAATTGCGTCGGAGCGTCGCCATGCTGCTGATTGCAGTCATGCTGATGGTCCCCGTGCTCGATGCGTTCGCCTGTGCGCTGGAGCCGGTAGCAGGCCACTCGACCGAATTGGTCACTGACGAAGACGCAGACTCGCCCGATGAGAGGGGTGACTCCGAGCGCTCGCATGGCGTGTGTGCCCATAACCATTGTCATCACACCACGGCAAGCGTTCCTTCGGACGAAGCCTTGGGTCTGAATATTCGACCGAACAGAGCTGTCCTGGCCTTCCAGGATCATGTTCGTCGATCGTTCGTCTCCGACGGACCGATTAAGCCTCCCAGGATCTGACGTGCTGGGCCCGCGCTTGCGGGCATCCCACGTCATTTGATCGATCCAGGAGTTCCCAATGCATAAGTTGCTTGGTCGACCGCTTGCAGCGGTTGGTCTGGCTGTGGCTGTCTTGGTGTGCACAACGCCGTCCATGGCGTCGCCACCGAATCAGACCGCGCCCTCTTACGAGTCCCTGATCGCGAGGCTCGAGCAGACGCCTTCCGCGATGGAAGCCGAAGCTCTATCCGACGCCGCCAATGCGCGCGCCCAGCAAGCCCGTGCGCTCCCCAATCCGACCATCGGGCTGGAAGCCGAGAACGTCTACGGCACCGGCCCGTACACCGGTCTCGGAAATGCCGATACCACCGTGTCGATCAGCCAGCCACTTGAGCTGTTTGGTCAGCGTGGCGCCCGGATCAACGCCGCCCGCGCCGAGGCCAACGCGGTCGGATTGCGGAGTGAACAGATGCTTTGGCAGGCCGCTGGCCGCTTGGCACTGGTGTATGCAGAGGCCGAGGCCGCCGCGCGTCGCTATGAACTTGCAGCAGAAACCCTGTCGCTGGCCGAACAAGATGCGCGTGCGGTTGGCCTGCTGGTCAAGGAAGGACGCGAGGCTACGCTGCGTGGTGTCCAAGCCGACAGCGAAGCCGAAGCCGCACGCGCGACCTTGGGCCAGATGCAGGCGATGCGCGATGCGGCCTTCGCGCGTCTGGCTGCAGTCGCAATGCTTGACGAGCCGGTGCAGGCGATCGGCGACAGCCTTCTGGATCGCACGCCCCCGGCGAATGCGCTCCATACCGATGTCCCGTTGGCCGTTCGTATCGCACAAGCCGAGTATGAAACGGCCAATCGCCGCATCACAGTTGAACAGCGGCGCGCGCGTCCCGCCGTCAACGCGACGATTGGCGCGCGTCGCTTCCGTGAGACGGGAGATGAGGCCTTGATTATTGGATTGAACGTGTCGCTGCCGTTGTTTGATCGCAACCGGGGTGGTATCAGCGCCGCCTACGCGGATCAACGCGCTGCGGAGGCGCGTCTTGTTGCGCAACAACAAGAGGTCAAGGCTGCGCGACTTGCGGCAGAAGCAACGCTGTCTGCCTCCAACATGCGTGCGCAAGCCGCGGATAGCCGCGTCGCTGCGGCCGGGGAGGCCTACCGGCTGGCCCGAATCGGATTCGACGCCGGCCGCATCTCGTTGCTGGAACTTCGCAGCACGCGCGCGGCATTGAATGCATCGCGAGCTGCCGCCGTCGACGCACGTATCGCGCGCGTTCTTGCAGAAATCGACCTGGCGGGCCTGGAAGGCCGCGTTCCGTTCCGGGAAGCACAATGAAAATCACTACTAAGAATCAACTGATCCTTGCCGCTGCACTTCTCGCGGCCCTCGTGCTTGGTTTCGGCCTTGCGAAGCTCCCGATTGGATCGGGGACGAAAACCCCCAGCGCGGGCCACTCTGATGACGACGGTCATGCGTCGCAGGGGGACGATCAGGAGCGGGAAAGCCATACAGATCATGGCGCGAAAGACGGCCATGATGAAACGGAACAGCAAGGCCATGACGCTGGAGAGGCCGAGAACGAGGAGGGTCTCGTTGCCTTGACGCCGCAGCAGATCGAAGCTTCGGGTATCAATGTCGTAGCGGTGGGCCGTGGCGGTGGTGAGGAAACCAGGCTGAGTGGCCGCGTGGAGCCTGCCATCGGGGCACGCGCCACTGTCGCAGCGTCGATAAGCGGTCGCGTCGAGCGCGTCATCGTGGCGCCGGGGACGCGCGTACGCGCGGGCGATCCCCTTGCAGTGGTAGTCAGCGGCGAGGCGGCAACGATGCGCGCCAACGCCGATGCCGCACGTGCGGAGGCGGAGGCGGCAAGGCTGGTGTATCAGCGCGACCGGTCGCTGGTGACCCAGGGCGTCGTTGCGCGCCAGGAGCTCGAAACCTCCCGCGCACGGTCGCTTGCTGCTGACGCGGGTGCCCGTGCGGCGACCGCGCAGGCGCGTGCTGCAGGGACGCCCGATGCGGGCGGGCGCGTGACGATCACCAGCCCTGTCCCGGGCGTTGTGGGGGCAGTACAGGTGGCTCCGGGTGGCTTTGTGAGTGCCGGCGATATCATCGCGAACGTCTCCGATCCATCGCAGACTGAGCTGGTCTTTTCGGCGCCACCGGCGCTCGCGGCGCAGATCGCTCCCGGAGCGCGGGTCGAGGTCATTGCCCCGAGCGGAAACTTCGCCGCCATCGTGCTGGGTGTCGCAGCCGATGTACGCGAACAGGGGGGCATGGCGATCATCCGTGCGCGGCCCGAATCCGGTCCATTGCCACCTGCAGGGTCCGCGGTCGCCGGCGTGATCGTCTCCGATGAAGGCGGCAACAGCCTGACCGTGCCTGTCGATGCCGTGCAAAACGTTGACGGGCGTTCGGTGGTGTTCGTGGCAGGCGACACGGGCTTTCGTGCACTGCCGGTGCTGGCAGGCCGGCGGGCGGGCGGGCACATCGAGATCCTCAACGGACTGTCTGGCCATGAACGCATCGCCGGAAAGAATGCATTTCTGCTCAAAGCCGAGCTCGCCAAGGGCGAAGCCGAGCACGGTCACTGAGGACCCCACATGTTCAAGATCATCATTGAAACGGCCGTCCGCTACCGATGGGCCGTTGTCTTCGTCGCGGCTGTCATCGCGGCCTACGGCCTGTTCCAGCTCAGCACGCTTCCCGTTGACGCGGTTCCGGACATCACCAATCGCCAGGTTCAGATCAACACGATCGCGCCGGCTCTTGCGCCCGGACAGATCGAGCGCCAGGTGACGTACCCCCTTGAAACGGCCTTGGCCGGTATCCCGGGGCTGACCAGTACCCGCTCGATCTCCCGTAACGGATTCTCCCAGGTCACCGCGATCTTCACCGACCAGACCGACATCTATTTCGCGCGCCAGCAAGTGGCGGAACGCATGCGGGAAGTACAAGAGGACTTGCCCGAAGCAGTGACGCCGATGATGTCGCCCGTGACCACGGGTCTTGGCGAGGTGCTGATGTGGACGGTGGACTTCACGCCGTTCGATCCGGAGAGCGTCGTTCCACCGAATGAGCCTGGTTGGCAGGCCGAGGGCGTCTATCTGACGCCCGAAGGCGATAGGCTGAGGACGCCGGAGGCGCGTGCCACCTACCTTCGCACCGTGCAGGATTGGATCGTCGCACCGCAGATGCGCTCTGCCCCGGGACTCGCGGGTGTCGACACGATCGGCGGCTACGTCAAGGAGTATGCGATCCGCCCGAACGCCGAACGGTTGGCCGCCTACGGCCTGGGCTTGGGTGACCTCGTGGTGGCCTTGGAACGCTCCAACGTCCAGGCGGGCGCCGGATTCATCCAACGTGCTGGCGAAGGCCTGATCGTCCGGGCCGACGCCCTGGCGCAAACCGTCGACGATCTGGCACAGGCGCCGGTCGCCAATCGCGACGGCCTCGTTATCCGCGTCGCGGACGTGGCGAGCGTTGGTCTGGGGCAGGCACCGCGTCTGGGCGCTGCCACGCGCGATGGTCACGAAGCCGTGCTTGGAACGGCGTTGATGATTGCCGGGGGCAACAGCCGCACCGTGGCGCAGTCCGCGGCCGAACGTCTCGCCGAGGTCAATCGTTCCTTGCCGCCCAGCATCGTGGCCGAACCCGTGCTCGATCGCAGCGTGCTGGTGAATTCGACGGTCAAGACGATCGCCAAGAACCTGACCGAGGGCGCGTTGCTGGTGATTGCCGTGCTGTTCCTGCTGCTGGGCAACTTCCGTGCGGCGGCCGTCACAGCGCTGGTGATCCCGTTGTCGTTCCTGTTTGCGGTCATCGGCATGAACCGCTTCGGGATCAGCGGCAACCTGATGAGCCTGGGCGCGCTCGATTTCGGCATCCTCGTCGATGGCGCGGTGATCGTGATCGAAGCCACTCTGCTCATGCTTGGCCAGAAGCAGGCCGAACTGGGTCGCGCACTGTCTACGGGCGAGCGTCTTGGCGTGGCGATCCAGGCGGCGCGCAAGATGGTGCGGCCTGCCGCGTTCGGTCAGCTGATCATCCTGCTGGTGTTCGCGCCCATCCTGACGCTGGAGGGTGTCGAGGGCAAAACGTTCCAGCCGATGGCAGCGACCTTCATGCTCGCACTCATCGGTGCGTTCATCTTCTCCTTCACATTCGTGCCGGCGATGGCTGCACTGTTCGTGCGCGAACCCAAGACCCAGCCTGGGCACGCATCAGATCAGGGAGTTGACGGCGGTCACAGCGGCGAACACGAAACCCGCATCATCCGTTTCGTGCGCAGCAAGGTTGAGCCGGTGATCCGTATCGCGGTGACGCGGCCACGTACCGTTCTAGCCGGTGCCGTCCTCATGCTTGCGATCGGCCTGACGGCGTTCCTCTCGCTAGGCCGGGAGTTCATGCCGACGCTCGACGAAGGCAACCTCGCGATGCAGGCCTTGCGGGTTCCCTCCGCTTCGCTGGAACAATCGCTGACGATGCAGCTCGAGCTGGAGAAGGCGATAACGGCCGAGCCGGAAGTAGAAACGGTGTTCTCTCGTACCGGTACCGCCGAAGCCGCCATCGATCCGATGCCGACCAACATCTCTGACAGCGTTATCGTGCTCAAGCCGCGCTCCGAGTGGCCTGACGGGTCACTGGGCAAGGACGAGTTGATCAGTCGGCTCGAAACCGTGGTCGGCAACCAGATCGGCAACGCTTTCGAATTCAGCCAGCCCATCGAGCTGCGATTCAACGAGCTGATCTCCGGCGTGCGCACCGACCTGGCGGTCATGGTCTTCGGGGACGACTTCGACACCATGCAGAGAACCGCGGACCAGGTTGCGCTCAAGCTGCGCGCAGTGGAAGGTGCAGCCGACGTCCGCGTGGAGCAGGTCTCCGGATTGCCGACGCTTACGGTGCGCGTCGACCACGCCGCCGCCGCGCAGTACGGCCTCACCGCCGCTGACGTCAGCGAAGCGCTCGCGACCGGGGTCGGCGGCGCCTCAGCGGGCAAGATCTTCGAAGGCGATCGTCGCTTCGACGTGGTGATCCGGTTCGACGAGGAAACACGCAACGATCCGGCGCAGCTCGCTGCGCTGCCCATCGTTGCGCCGGACGGCACGGTGGTGCCGCTGTCGTCGGTCGCACGAATCGAGGTCAGCGAAGGCCCCAACCAGATCAGCCGCAACAACGGCAGCCGGCGGATCGTGGTGCAGGCCAACGTCCGTGGCCGCGACCTGGGCGGCTTCGTTCAGGAGGCGCAGGCTGCGGTAGCCGACGTATCGCTTCCAGCTGGCGTGTACCTGACCTGGGGTGGACAGTTCGAGAACCTTCAGCGCGCAGAGGCGCGGTTGATGATGGTGGTTCCGGTCGTGTTCCTGCTGATCGGAAGCCTTCTGTACATGGCACTGGGCACGATCCGAGAAGCCGCATTGGTATTCCTCTGCGTGCCATTGGCGCTGGTAGGTGGTGCATTGGCGTTGCTCCTGCGTGGCATGCCCTTCTCGGTTTCAGCAGCCGTGGGCTTCATTGCCGTGTCGGGCGTAGCCACGCTAAATGGGTTGGTGATGATGCAGGCGATTCGCGAGCACCTGACCGCCGGCGATTCGCCGCTGGAGGCTGCCGCCGCCGGCGCGGCAAGTCGCCTGCGTGCGGTGCTGACAACGGCGCTGGTGGCAATCGTGGGCTTCATCCCGATGGCCATCGCAACGGGATCCGGTGCGGAAGTGCAGAAGCCACTGGCAACCGTCGTCATCGGCGGTCTAATCACGGCCACAGCGCTGACCTTGCTGGTGCTGCCCACCTTCGCTGCGCGGGCCTTGAAGCAGCATCGCCACCGGCGGCATGCGACATGACGGCCGAAGTCGCCTCGCATAAGCGCATCTTGCGACAGGTCCTGTTGTGGAACCTCGGCCTGTTCGCCGGGTTGGGCGTGGCCGGTTGGATGGCCGACTCCAGCGCACTGCTCGCGAACGCCGTCGACAACGGGTCGGATGCAGCCGTGTATCTGCTGAGCTATATCGCCCTCGACCGTCGTTCCGCGTGGAAACGTGGGGCGGCGTCGGTGTCGGGCGTCATGCTGCTGCTGTTCGCTGCTGCCGTCATGGCGGACGTCGTCAGGCGATGGCTTTATGGGGCGGAACCACTGGGCCCAGTGATGATGGTGCTCGCACTGCTGGCGGCTGCCATCAACATGTGGTGCCTCATCCTGCTGCGGCGCATTCGTTCCGACGACATCAACCTGAAGGCCGCGGAGACCTTCAGCTTGAACGACTTCATCTCCAATGCCGGCGTCATCGTCGCAGGTGGACTTGTGCTGTGGCTCGGCACGTCCTGGCCGGATCTCGTGGCGGGCGCGTTGATCGCCGTAGTCGCTTTCAGGGGTGGGATCGAGATCCTGAAGAGCGTACGCGAGGACAGGCAAGCTCCAGAGTAGGCGGATCGGTTTGCGCGGCGGTCGACGGGCTCCAAGCGACCATCCTGACCCAAGTGGCAAGCCACCTCGCCGAGCGGTGTAATGCTAATTGAGACGTTCTTGCAAGTTCTATAGCAACCCATGCCTTGACCTCAAAGTAGGATGGCCATGACCGAAAAGCTGCGTATCGACTTGCAGATCCTGCTGCCGCAAGTGCCAGATGAAGCGGATGCCTGCGTCGGACGATTGATCGACGACTTGAAGGGACGCAACGGCATTCAAGAGGTGCACGTACGTGCTGGCGTCGGCAGCACGCCAGCGCAGGTGTGTATTCATTACGACCCGGATACCGTGCCGCTCGCGCGCATCCGTGACCTGGTAGAAGGGGCTGGTGCGGCCATCAGCGACCGTTATGGACATGCCTTGTGGGAAGTCGAGGGCATTGGTCATGAGCGTCGTGCGCGCACCGTGGCGGAACGGCTCAAGTCGCTCCCCGGCATCCTGGAGGCCGAAGCCAGCGCCGCCGGCATGATGCATGTCGAGTTCGACCGCTCGGAAATTTCCGAGGAGCGCATCCTCGCCGTTCTTGCCGGCATGAAAATCGTGCCGGCCAGCGGCAAGGGGGAGCAGCACGGCGAAGCCGAACATGTGCACCGCGATGGCGACGGCCATGCACACGGCAAGGACGAAAAGAGTCATGCGCATGGTGGCCTGCTGGGACCCAACACCGAACTGATCTTTGCGCTGATATGCGGGGCCTTCCTGGTCGTCGGCTTCGCCATGGAGAAGCTCGCTCCAGGGGCGCCGGGATGGGCGCCGCTGGCGTGCTACGTCGCGGCCTACGTCTTCGGTGGCTTCTACACGTTGCGCGAGGCGATCGACAACCTGCGCCTGAAGCGTTTCGCAATCGACTCGCTGATGTTGGTCGCCGCCGCGGGCGCCGCGGCGCTCGGCTCATGGGCCGAGGGTGCGCTGCTGCTGTTTCTATTCAGCCTGGGACACGCGCTCGAGCACTACGCGATGGGACGCGCCAAGCGCGCCATTGAAGCACTGGCCGAGCTCGCCCCGCAGACAGCCACTGTGCGACGAGATGGTACGGTGCGTGAGGTTCCGGTTGAAGAGCTCGCCGTCGGTGACGTGGTACTGGTCAGGCCGAACGAGCGTCTGCCTGCCGATGGGTTCCTTCTGCTCGGCACGACCAGCGTCGATCAAGCACCCGTCACCGGCGAGAGCATTCCGGTGGACAAGCGTCCCGTGGGAGATCCTGCAGACGCTCGTGCACGACCCGCTAGCATCGATGCCGAGTCGCGCGTGTTCACCGGCACGATCAACGGCAGTGGCGCGATCGAGATCGAGGTCACGAGGCGATCGAGCGATTCGGCGTTGGCGCGGGTCGTCAAGATGGTCAGCGAAGCCGAAACGCGCAAGTCGCCGACGCAACGCTTCACAGACAAGTTCGAGCGCATCTTTGTTCCAGCGGTTCTGGCGCTGGCCTTCTTGCTGCTTTTTGCGTGGGTGGTCATCGACGAGCCGTTCCGTGACAGCTTCTACCGCGCAATGGCGGTGCTGGTGGCCGCCAGCCCCTGCGCGCTGGCGATTGCGACACCAAGCGCGGTGCTGTCAGGCATTGCCCGAGCGGCACGTGGCGGGGTGCTGATCAAGGGCGGCGCGCCACTGGAGGAACTCGGGTCGCTAAACGCAATGGCGTTCGACAAGACAGGCACCCTGACCGAAGGCCGTCCGCGCATCACCGACGTCCTGCCGATCGAAGGCGTGCCGGAGGAAGAGCTGTTGACGGTCGCCGTCGCTGTCGAGTCGCTGAGCGACCACCCCTTGGCAGCCGCCATTACGCGCGACGGCCGCGAACGATTGGGCAGCGTCGCCATTCCAGCTGCCAGTGGCATGCAGAACCTCATCGGCCGCGGCGTGACCGCCAGGCTTGGTGACGAGACTGTCTGGATCGGCAAGGCGGAAATGTTCGGCTCCGAGGGCATTGCGCCGCTCGGCGCGTCCGCTGCCGCGTCCATCGCGCAACTGCGCGAAGCGGGCCGCACCTCGATGGTGGTGCGGCGCGGCACCCGGGATCTTGGAGCGATCGGTCTGCTCGACACGCCACGCGCCGGGGCTCGTGAGGCGCTTCAGCGTCTGCGCGAACTCGGTATCCGCCGCATGATCATGATCTCCGGCGACCACCAGAAGGTCGCTGATGCGATTGCCCGGGATGTGGGTCTGGATGAGGCCTGGGGCGACCTGATGCCCGAAGACAAAGTCGAGTCGATACGCAAGCTGAGGGAGCAGGACAAGGTCGCGATGGTCGGAGATGGGGTCAACGACGCCCCGGCGATGGCCAATGCAACCGTCGGAATCGCGATGGGTGCGGCCAGCTCCGATGTCGCGCTTGAAACCGCGGACGTTGCGCTGATGGCAGACGATCTGCGCAACCTGCCGTTCGCGGTCGGGCTCAGCCGACACACCCGTGGCGTGATCCGCCAGAACGTGTTTGTCAGCCTCGGCATCGTCGCCTTTCTTGTGCCAGCTACGATCTTCGGCCTCGGCATCGGGCCGGCAGTGGCGATTCATGAAGGTTCGACGTTGCTGGTTGTGTTCAATGCACTCAGGTTGCTTGCTTACAAGGATCGCAGTTGATGCAGCCCGTGACGCTGCCGATGCCGTAGTGAACTGGCGGCCCCGGGCCGGTTGACGATCTCTATTTGCGCGCAACGCGAAAGTTCTAACCGGAGCCGATACCCGGCTCAGCTTGGTCACTGACCTGCGTGCGATAGTGCGGCCTTCCACCACTTCGCCATCCACCGGTGACAAGCTCTGGGCCTCAAGCGCTTCGGCGATGGCCTGAATCGACTGGGATTACAACGAGGACTGCGCAGTAGATGCGAGCGACCCGGCCGCCCGGTTCCCTGCCAAACACCGCGCTCCAGTCCAGGTGGCTGAAGTACCATTCAAGCCCGAACTCTCCAAGGAGCTGGCGGTTCGGGTCTTAGGGGCAGGTCATGTGAGATAAGGATCGGGAGGTCCTTTGGTCCCAGTCGACTGGAACGGGATGTCCCAATCCTCGACCTCCTTCAGGTCAGCTGATGCTGTTCGCGTTTTCTCACAACTCATCTGGTCGAAGGAGCGCACAACCCGACCGATGGCCAACGGATAGCTCCCGGGTCGCGGTGCCCGGGGGCCGCCCAGCAGTTCGCGCATCAGTCCGCCCAGTCGAGGAGACCGGGCACAAAGGACGCTGAGCGCCGGTTGCAGCCGCTGCCGACCGAGGGCCTCGTGGTCCCTGGAGTCGGAGGGCTTGTGCATTGAACAGGTGTAGCACCAGATCTTGCCGAGGTCGTGAAGCAGGCCAAATGCGATGCCCAGCTCCCGATCTGCCGAGGGCAGCCCGGCAGTGGTGGCGACCATGGTGGCCACGTCCAGGGAGTGTTCGGCCAGGCCGCCGGGGTAGGCGTGGTGATCGCGGCGGGAGGCGGGGCTGGTCCAGTATCCGTGCAGGGCATCCCTGCAAAGCAGGGCGCGGGTCAGGAAATCGCGCAGCGCGGCGTGGCTCAGTCCGTCGATCAGGCGCGTGGTGCGTCGCAGGACGCCCGGAATCGGGCACAGGGACTCCGGAAGCAGGGCACTGAGCGTCGGGTCCTGCCCTTGGTGCAAGCTGAGCAGCAGCACATCCTCGGCCACCAACCCCACGTCCAGGGTGGTGGCGAAGCCCCAATGCAGGCCGGGCGGGGTCGCTGGGTCCAGATCCAGCCAGGTCCAGGCATCGATACAGCCATCACAGTGATAGAGGCGGCAGCGCTGGCCGTGGTCCGGGTTGTTTCCGGGCAGAACTTCGACGACAGCCGGGAACTTCAGCGTCGGCGGGGCAGCGGTATACAGGTCTTGCATGGCAGTCCTCCGTGGACGCTCAGGGCGCACGCTGGGCGAGGGTGAGCAGCGATGCCAGTTGCTCCGGGGAGAGGGCCCTGAGGGCTGCCAAGGCCGCCGTGGCATCCACGGGCGCAGTCTCGGCGGGCGCCTGGGTGGCCTTGGGACGTACGGGCGCCGTACCGGTCGCAGCTGCCAGCCGGCTGTGCACCAGGCCGGCGAACGCCTGCCCGTCCTGGCGCGTGAGGTTGGGGACGAAGCGCGAATAGACCTTGAACAGCATGGCCGTTGTGGAGTGCCCCATGACCTGGGCGATCCACTCCGGGCTCTCGCCGGCGGCCAGCATCAGCGTCGCTGCCGTATGGCGGGTCTGGTAGGGGCGCCGCGGGGCGAAGCCCAGATGGCGCAGCAGGGGATACCACACCCGATTGCTGAAGTTGTGCGCGTCCATCGGGCCGCCTTCGGCGCTGGGAAACACCCAGGGACAGGCAGGGTCCCGGTTCCGGAGCCGGTTCTCCATGGCTTCCCGGACCATCGGAAGCATGGCGATGTCGCGCAACGAAGTGTCGGTCTTGACCCCGTCCTCTTCGTGGCCGTTGACCACGGTCTCCCGGACCAGGATCAAGTTGCGCTCCAGGTCCACATGCTTCCACTTCAGGCCGTTGACCTCGCCGGTGCGCAGGCCGGTGAAGAAGCGTACCGTCAGGTAATCCCTGTAGTCCGGACGGACGGTGACGAGGATCGTGCGAACCTCCTCGAGCGTGAAGGGCTCGACATCGGTGCGCTTCTGCTTCAGGGGCTTGATGCCGCGGAAGGCCGGGGTGAACTCGAAGCGATCTGCAGCCTCGTTGAGGATCTGCCGCAGGAAGCACATGATCTTGTTGATCCTGGCAGCGCCCAGCGTTCCACCACCACGCCCCGGTAGCTTCGCCAGCTCCGCCCGGAACGCCATCACGTCAGCCTTGATAATGCCGTGCAGCGGCCGTTCGCCGAAGGTCGGCAGCAGGTTCTTGTCCAGCACCTCGCGGACCCCCTGCCGGTGAACGCGCCGCCACTGGGGTGACATCTCGAGAAACCAGAGCTCGGCGAACTCCGCGAACGCAGGCATCTGCCTCTCCGGTGGCGCTGCCGCCGACGCCTGCGGCGGGGCAGGAGCTGCCCCAGACGCCGCCCTTGTCGGGGCCCCCAGCTGGCCGCCGAACAGCGCCGCCTTCGGACTTTCCGGGAAGAACACCCCATAGTCGAAGCTACCGCGCTCGATCTCCCTCTGGATCCGATTGGCCAGGGACTGGAGTCGCTTGCGGTGTTCTGGCGTGTCCCCCAGGGCCGTTTGCTCCCGGCATCGGACGCCTTGATAGAAGAAATCCAGATAGAGGGCTCCAGTATCCACCCTGACGCGAACGTTGACCTTAGCCATGGGCGAAACCGCCGTTGGCCATCGGAATGCCCATGGAAGGAGTCGCAGACGCCAATCCGATGTCGCGCTGGATCGGCTCCCAGAGGAAAAGCAGCTTGCGACCTCCGAACGGGCGGATGTAGTGCACGCCCTCCAACAGGACGGAGTCCTTCAGGCGATTGCGGATGGTCCGGGGGTCGTAGTGGATGCGTGTAGCCAACTGCTCGGTGGTGAGGTACGTTGCCATGGATTGCGCTCCTGTCGTGCTCGATCAACGAGCGTCGCGTCAAGGCGACACTCTCAGTTGACGCTACACGCCAAAAGGCGATCTGCAACTACACTCGTTGCCTATGATTGCCGGCATTCAGAGATTGTTCATATGATTCGCTTCCGGCTCCCAGAACTCATGGCTGACAAGTCCTTCCATGAAAGGCGGGTCGTGACCGTTTCGGAAATTGCCCAGGCCACGGGAATCCACCGCGCCACCTTGTCGAAGGTCGCGAACCATCCGGGCGCCAACGTCGGCACGGAGATCGTCGACAAGCTGTGCCGCTACTTCGGGTGCCAACCGGGCGAACTGATGACCTGGATCGACGATAAGCCTCCCGAGGGATGAGCCAAGCGTTAGGCGTGCGGCCAGCTCGCCGTGCGCCTGAGCGGGTACTCAGGTACGCCAAGCGTCCAGGCCGGATCTGGAGCTCGGGTGCTGTCCCCCTTTAATACATTCAGTGAATTGAGTGAGATTGTGATGGCATCGGAAACCAAGGCCCAACGCTTCATCGACGCCCTCAAGGACCTGGGCGGATCTGCTGGCAACGGGCGACTGAGCAGCACCTTGGGATGGGCGGACAGCACCTACCAGCGGGTGAAGGCCGAGCTGATCGAGTCGGGTCGCATCGTGCCTGGACGGGGTCGGGGTGGCTCGGTGGCGCTCGCCACGCGAGCATCGGTGAAGTCCCGGAAAGGGCCGGCCAGCACGCCGCAGCCCGCTGCCGCCAGGCGCAGCAAGGCTGAGGGCAATGCCTACGCACAGGCCTTCAACGCGATCGACAAGGCCATGCGCAATGACGAGGGCCTGGCCTCCGAGCTGGACTACGCCGAACAAACCTCGTGGCTGCTGTTCCTGAAATACCTGGCCGACATGGAGCACGAATGGGCGGATGAAGCCGCGCTGGAAGGCCGCAGCTACCAGCCCCTGCTGGAGTCACCCTACCGCTGGCAGGACTGGGCCGCACCCAGGAGCGCCGTGGGCAAGCTGCACGCCAATGCCCTGACCGGCAGCGACCTGATCGACTTCGTCAACTCAAGCCTGATCCCGCATCTGAAGTCCTACAAGGACGCAAGCGTCGAAGCCGACAGTCTGGAGTACAAGATCGGCGAGATCTTCTCGGAAGTGTCCAACCGCTTCCGCTCCGGCTACACCCTGCGCGACGTGCTGCAGATCGTCGACACGCTCAGCTTCGGCAGCTCCGAGGCCAAGCACGAGCTGTCCGACCTGTACGAGACGCGCATCAAGCGCATGGGCAACGCCGGCCGCAACGGCGGCGAGTACTACACCCCGCGCCCGCTGATCCGCGCCATGATCGCCGTGGTGCAGCCGCAGATAGGCGAGACCATTTACGACGGGGCTTGCGGCAGCGCCGGCTTTCTCTGCGAGGCCTGGGAACACCTGCGCCGCGATGACCTCTCGGCCAAGGACTGGGACACCCTGCAGCGGCGTACCTTCTACGGGCAGGAGAAGAAATCGCTGGCCTATGTGCTGGGCGTGATGAACATGATCCTGCACGGCATCGAGGCGCCGAACATCCGCCACGCCAACACGCTGTCCGAAAACGTCATGGACATCCAGCAGAAGGATCGCCACGACATCGTGCTGGCCAACCCGCCCTTCGGCGGCGGCGAGCGGCCCGAGGTGCAGCAGAACTTCCCGATCCGCTCGTCGGAGACGGCCTACCTGTTCCTGCAGCACTTCATCCGCAAGCTCAAGGCCGGCGGCCGCGGCGCGGTGGTGATCAAGAACACCTTCCTCAGCAACACCGACAACGCCAGCGTCGAACTGCGCCGCGAGCTGCTCGCCAGCTGCAACCTCCACACCGTGCTCGACTGCCCCGGCGGCACCTTCCAGGGCGCCGGCGTGAAGACCGTGGTGCTGTTCTTCGACAAGGGCGCGCCCACGCGCAGCATCTGGTACTACCAGCTCGACCCCGGCCGCAGCTTGGGCAAGACCAACCCGCTGAACGACGCCGACCTCGCCGAGTTCATCGCCCTGCAGAAGAGCAAGGGCACCGGCCCGAAGAGCTGGACGCTGGAGGTGGCCGACGTCGATCAAGCCACCTGCGACCTATCGGTCAAGAACCCGCATGCGCCGGAGGCCGCGCCACAGCGCAGCCCCCAACAAATCATCGACGACATGCTGGCACGGGATGCGGAGACGGCGAAGCTGCTGGCTAAAGTGAGGGAGATGCTGTGAGTGGAATGGCTTCGCATCTCGGATGTCGGCTTCCTCTCGGTTGGAAGGTCTCCAACATTGCCTCCATAGCCGACCACTGTCTGGGAAAGATGCTCGACAAGAGCAAGAACTTGGGAACTCCCCGTGCCTACCTCCGAAACCTCAACGTACGATGGTTCGAGTTCGATCTGTCCGATCTGCTGGAGATGAGATTCGAAGATTCCGAGGCCGATCGGTATCAGGCCAGGCGAGGGGACCTAATCATCTGCGAAGGGGGCTACCCCGGCCGGGCGGCGATCTGGGACAGCGAAGAGCCGATCCATCTTCAGAAGGCATTGCATCGCGTCCGCTTCAAGGAGCCAGATCGTGCAAAGTGGGTGTTGTACTGGCTGCACTACTGCGACGGGGCGGGGTTTCTGGTTGAGCATTTTAGCGGTGCCGGCATTCAGCACTTCACGAAGGCAGCGCTCGCCCGATTCACCGTTCCGCTCCCGCCGCTGAACGAACAGAAGCGCATCGTAGCAGCGCTGGATCAGGCCTTCACCGCCCTCGACCGCGCCCGCGGGAACGCCGAAGCAAACCTGAAGGCAGCGGAGGGGCTGCGTCAGGACGCATTGGATGCGAGCTTCAACACCATCGCGGCACGGTCTCCATCGGTCGAGCTGCAGGAGGCTGTGCATCCCGATTGCGGCCTGTCTTACGGAATCGTCCAGCCGGGAGACGAAGTGGACGATGGCTTGCCCATCGTTCGGCCCGTCGATCTGACGCAACGTGAGGTTGGCCTCGCTGGCTTGAAGCGCATAGACCCCGCGGCGGCACGCGGCTATGCGCGCACGACACTTCAAGGCGGGGAGCTTCTGCTCTGCGTCCGGGGAAGCACGGGCATCGTTTCCGTGGCATCCAAGGGGCTGGCAGGCGCCAACGTCACTCGCGGCATTGTCCCGATCCGCTTCCACCCGGCGCGAGTGCTGCGCGACTTCGCCTATTTCCAGTTCCGCTCCAGCCTCGTCCGCAACCAGATCGCCGAGAAGACCTACGGCGCGGCCCTGATGCAGATCAACATCAAGGATCTGCGCGCCCTGCGCTTCCTAGTGCCTGACCTGGAAACGCAACGCGATATCGTCCGGAAGTCGGAAGCCGTTCTCGCCGACACCCAGGCCCTTTGTCGCTCTTACCAAGCTCAGCTCAGCGATAGTGCCGATCTTCGCCAATCCCTACTCCAAGCCGCCTTCTCCGGTCAGTTAAGCTGAGTCGATGAGTTCAGCCGTCAACAGTCGGTACGACCGGCCCTGGAAGTCCTTTGAGGAGCAGCTGGAGCTGCTGCGTTCCCGCGGCATGCGAATCGAGGATGACGCCTCCGCGCTGACCTGGCTTCGTCGCGTGGGCTACTACCGCTTGAGTGCCTACTGGTATCCGTTCCGGGTGTTCAGGCACGTGCAGGACGCGGAGACTGGTTCCATCCGGACGCAGCGCACCGATGAGTTTGTACAGGACACCAGCTTTTCCGACGCAGTCGAACTGTACGTGTTCGATCGGCGGCTGCGGGTGCTCCTGTCCGATGCCCTGGAGCGCATCGAAGTATCACTGCGGGTGGAGCTGGCCTATCGGCTGGGCAAGTCGGATACGTTTGCGCACCTGCATGCCGGGGCGTTCCACCCCACGTTTCGCGACCGCCGATTCGGCGGAGATGGGGAAACGGCATTCGATGCCTGGCAACGGCGCTATGGTGGGCTGGTAGCAAGATCCAAAGAGGACTTCGTCAAGCACTACCATGAACGCCACGGGCCGGACCTGCCGATCTGGGTGGCGATCGAAGTCTGGGACTTCGGCGCGGTATCGCAGCTGTTGGCCATGACCCGGGTCCCGGATCAGGAAGCGATCGCGAAGCGCTTCGGCATTGCCGACTGGAAGGCCTTCAGCAGCTGGGTGCGTGCGCTCAGCTACCTGCGCAACCTGGTCGCACACCACAGCCGGGTGTGGAACCGGAACATGGTTTCGGAACCGAAGATGCCCTCTGCACATACGCCTGACTGGTGCGCGGACTTCGCTGGCCAAAAAGACCTGCTCTCCAAGCCCTTCGTGTATCTCGAAATCGTGAGACACCTCGTGGAGGTGGTCTGCCCCGGCAGTCAGTGGCCGCAACGTGTGGCAGCCCACTTGGCGGCATTCCCCGCTCAGACATCACAGCGGAAGCTGACAGTGTCAGCGATGGGAGTCCCGATTTGCTGGGAGCGCCGCTGGCTGCCCGACCCGGGAAAATAAGAACCCCCGCGTAAGTTCCGGAGAACCAAGAGGCGGGGGCCATGTTGGGCGCGATTGTATGTGCTTGCGCGCGATAAGGCCAGCCAAGAAAGAGGCGAAGCGCACTGGAAAGAAGAGGGGCCTCGGCGACGTCGATATCGGGATGGCGCCATTCCATCGACAGTCGCGTTCGGCCGAACACGGGACAGCGCCTCGGGCGACAGAACGGGCTGTGAAGCACAGTCGTAAGCATCGTCGATTTTCGACAATTAATTCAGTATTTTACGTCCTTTTCTGAGCGATCAAGGCTGTTTAACTGTTTAATCTCCCGGGATAACTTTACAATCCTGACATGGCCCGACCCAGCCGCTCCGATGAGATCGACGCCGCCCTGCTGCGGGCGGTGGGGGAGCATCCGCGTGATCTGGTGAGCATGGTGGCGGCGCAGCTCGGCCTGTCGCGGGCGCGGATCAACACCCAGGTGCGGGCGCTGGTGGAAGGCGGCTACCTGCAGACTTCAGGCGGCACGCGCCCGGTGTATGCGCGGGGGCCACACCGCAAGTTCAGCCGGCGCTATCCGCGCGCTGGCCTGGCCGAGGATCGCGTCTGGAATCAGGACCTGCAGCCCCTGCTCGATGACCTGCCGCGCAACGTGCAGGACATCGCCCAGCACGGCGTGACCGAGATGGTCAACAACGCGGTGGACCATTCCGACGGACGAACCGTGCACGTGCAGATGGACTGCGATGCCGAGCGTCTGCTGCTGGCGGTCGACGACGACGGCATCGGCATCTTCCGCAAGATCACCCGTGCGCTGGACCTGCCCGATGAGCGACTGGCGCTGCTGGAGCTGTCCAAGGGCAAGCTGACCACCGACCCGACGCGCCACTCGGGCGAGGGCATTTTCTTCACCTCGCGCGCGTTCGACCGCTTCCAGATCCAGTCAGGCGGGCTGTACTTCGACCATGACCATCGCCACGACGACGACTGGCTGGATGAAGTCGAAACGCCGCCAATGGATCACGGTACCGCCGTCTACATGGAGTTGGCGCGCGACAGCGCGCGCAGCATTCGCGAGGTCTTCGACGAATTCTCCAGTGGCCCCGACGACTACGACTTCGCCAAGACCGTGGTGCCGGTGCGTCTGGCCAAGGTCGGGGACGAGAATCTGGTCTCGCGCTCGCAGGCCAAACGCCTGCTGCAGCGGGTGGAGCGGTTCCGCTCCGTGGTGCTGGATTTCGATCAGGTCGGCGGCATCGGCCAGGCCTTTGCCGACGAGATCTTCCGGGTCTTTGCCAACGCCCATCCAGAGGTGGAACTGGTGGCGGTGAATGCCGTGCCCGGCGTCCAGCAGATGATCCGCCGTGCTGAGGTGGCCCGCGACGCCCAGGGCGGGCAGTTGCCGCTGCTGGGCTGATTGCCCGTCAGCCGTGGCACACTCCGGCTGGACCATGGAGACCGAGGCCGATACCCGCGCCAACCGCATCGATCCGGTGCTGCGTTCCGCCGGCTGGGGCGTGGTCGACGGCGCGCAGGTGCATCGCGAGCTGATCTGTCCGGGCCGCATCCTCGGCGGCGGGCAGCGTGGCAGTGCGCTGTCGGCGGACTACGTGCTGAGCTACCGCGGGCGCAAGCTGGCGGTGATCGAGGCCAAGCGCGCCGGCCTTGGCCACACCAGCGGCGTCGGGCAGGCCAAGGACTACGCGACGCGCTTGCAGGCGCGCTTTGCCTATGCCACCAACGGGCTCGGCTGGTACGGCATCGACATGCACACCGGCGCCGAGGGCGACATCGCCCTGCCGTTTCCTTCGCCGGAGCAGCTCTGGCTGCGCTGCTTTCCCGAGGGCAACGACTGGCGCGAGCGTTTCGGCGCGGTGCCCTTCGAGACCGGCGGCGGCAAGTGGCAGCCGCGCTACTACCAGCACAACGCCATCACCGCGGTGCTGGAAGCCATCGCCCAGCAGCGCGAGCGCATCCTGCTGACGCTCGCCACAGGCACCGGCAAGACCTCGATCGCCTTCCAGATCGCCTGGAAGCTGTTCCAGGCGAAATGGAACCTGAGCCGCGATCCCGTACGCCGCCCTCGGATACTGTTTCTGGCCGACCGCAATATCCTGGCCGATCAGGCCTTCAACGCCTTCAGCGCGTTTCCGCCCGATGCGCTGTGCCGCATCCGGCCGGAGGAGATCCGCCGGCGCGGCGGCGCGCCGCGCAACGCCAGCGTGTTCTTCACCATCTTCCAGACCTTCATGACCGGGGGCGGCGAGCCGGAGGGCGATGCGGGCGAACCGCAGTTCACCTTCGAAGGCTACGAGCCGGACTTCTTCGACTTCATCGTCATCGACGAATGCCATCGCGGCGGCGCCCGCGACGAGAGCACCTGGCGCGGCATCCTCGAGTACTTCAAGCCCGCCGTGCAGCTCGGCCTGACCGCCACGCCCAAGCGCGACGTCAATGCCGACACATACGCCTACTTCGGCGAGCCGGTCTACAGCTACGCGCTGAAGGAAGGCATCGGCGATGGCTTCCTGACGCCGTTCAAGGTGCGGCAGATGGCCTCGACCCTGGACGAGTACAGCTGGTCGGAAGGCGACACGGTGCTGGCCGGCGAGATCGATCGCGAGCGGACCTACACCGAGGCCGACTTCAACACCCGCCTGGTGATCGACCAGCGCGAGCAGAGCCGGGTGCAGGAGTTCATGGACCAGATCGACCCGCGGCAGAAGACCCTGGTGTTCTGCGCGACGCAGGAGCACGCCGCGCGGGTGCGCAACTTCATCAACCAGATCAAGGACAACCCCGACCCGCACTACTGCGAGCGCGTCACCGCCGACGATGGCGAGTTGGGCGAGCGGCACCTGCGCGAGTTCCAGGACAACGAAAAGACCCTGCCGACCATCCTCACCACCTCGCAGAAGCTGTCCACCGGCGTCGATGCGCTGAACATCCGCAACATCGTGCTGCTGCGCCCGATCCGCTCGATGATCGAGTTCAAGCAGATCATCGGCCGCGGCACGCGCACCTTCGACGGCAAGGACTACTTCACCATCTACGATTTCGTAAAGGCCTACGAGCACTTCAACGACCCCGAGTGGGATGGCGAGCCCCTGCCGCCCGAGCCGCCCGCCGGACGCCGCGTTTCGGGCGAGGATGGAGGGGGCCAATCGGGTGAGCGCCCCGGCCGACGACCGGGTGTGGACGAGCCGCCTCGTGCCGAACGCGTGGTGGTGAAGCTGTCCGATGGCAGGGAGCGGAGCATCCGCTATCTCGCGGCAACGACCTACTGGCACAACGGCCGTCAGATCAGCGCCCAGGAGTTCATGCAGCAGTTGTTCGGGGACCTGGGCGGGCTGGTGGCGGACGAGGACGAGCTGCGAGCTGTCTGGAAAGACCCGGACCGGCGCGAGGGCTTCATCCAGCGCCTGTCAGACATGGGTTACGACAGCGAGCGCCTGGCGGACATGCAGCGCCTGATCGACGCGCCCAACAGCGACATCTTCGACGTACTGGCCTATGTGCGGTTCACGCTGGCACCGCTGGCCCGGGGTGAACGCGTGCGTGCCGCCCTGTCCAGCGGCCTTGACGGCTACGAGCGGGAGATGCGCGCGTTCCTGGAGTTCGTGCTGGGCAACTACGAGCGCAACGGCATCGGCGAGCTGGCAGGCCACCGCATCGGCGACTTCCTGCGCATCCGCTACGGCGGCGTCAATGACGCCAAGCGGGCCCTCGGGAGCGTCGACGAGATCCGCCGCGCCTTCGTTGCGATCCAGGGACACCTGTTTTCGTGACGGTGTCCACCCCGGAGCGCCCGCAAAATCCGTGACAGTGCGGCCGCCGACACGGGCGTGCTGGGGTCGGTTTCGCCCCTTTCGGCCGCGCGCGAGTGGCACGGAACTGTCACGGAAACTGTCACGGGCCCTCGCGGGGAGCGTCCCGGCTGGCGCCCGGCCACAAAAAAACCCGCAAGATCGCGGGCTTGTCGTGGTGGCTATGGGTGGACTCGAACCACCGACCCCAGCATTATGAGTGCTGTGCTCTAACCGGCTGAGCTACATAGCCACGGGGTCGAGCATTGTCGTGAGGGGCCGCCGGAGCTGTCAAGCCGGGCCCGGCAGGGCGCGTGGCGCCTTGCTGGCGCTTGGCGGGCTGTGCTACACGGGGACATCGCCGAAGCCTGCGCCCGCCCGTGATCGACCCCGACGGTTACCGCCCGAATGTCGGCATCATCCTGCTCAACGAGCAGGCCCAGGTGTTCTGGGCGCGGCGCGTGCGTCGCGATGGCTGGCAGTTCCCGCAGGGCGGCATGAACTCCGACGAGGTGCCGGAAGAGGCCATGTACCGCGAGCTGCACGAGGAGACCGGGCTGAGCCCGGACGCCGTGCAGGTGCTGGGTTCGACCGCGGGCTGGTTGCGCTACCGGTTGCCGCAGCGGCATGTCCGGCGAAACGATGCGCTGGCCTGCATCGGCCAGAAGCAGGTGTGGTTCCTGCTGCGGCTGGTCGCCGGCGAGGACCAGGTCCGGCTGGATCTCAACGAGCGGCCGGAATTCGACGCCTGGCGCTGGGTGGATTTCTGGTATCCGCTGCGCCATGTGGTGCATTTCAAGCGGCGCGTGTACGCGCGGGCCCTTGCCCAGCTCGCGCCGTTGGCAGGGGTGGCGCCGCAGCCGTGGCTGGACCGCTATCTGAATCCGCCGCGTGACGAGCGCGCCGTGGCCCGGCCGGTGGTCAAGTCCACGGGTTGAGGGCGGGCCATGTGGCCCGGCGGCCACGGCGCGCTCTGATGCTGCCGGGTGGCGCTGGATTCGGGCCGGGACTAAGCCCCAAAGGGGCTGGTTGACAATCATTCTCATTCAATGTCCAATGGCGGCGTCGCGCCCTGCGCGATGGCGTGCAGGCCGTCCGGCCCGCGCCGACATGGAGTCCACCGCCATGTATGTCTGCGTCTGCAACGGCATCACCGACCGCACCGTGCGCGAGGCCGCGGCCTCGGGCGTGCGCTGCCTGGGCGAGCTGACCATGCGCACCGGCTGCGCCGGCACCTGCGGCGCCTGTGCCGAAGTCGCCGAACAGATCCTGGCCGAGTCCTGCTGCCAGTCCCCGGCCGGCAACGACGCGGTCGTCCACGCCGCCTGAGCACACCCCGCCGGCAGGCGCCCGCCTGCCGCCACAACCGATGGTGCCGGGCCCCACGGGCCGGCGACAGCCCGTCCCGCCCTGTCGTTTTCCGCCCCGCCTGCAAACGCCCAACCCGCGAATGCCCTCGCGACGGCCCGCACTCTCCGCGCCCGCCGATCTCTACGCTTCCCCGGTCCCCGGTCCCGAGTCCCGAGTCCCGAGTCCCGGCTCCCCCCAAAACCCCAACCATTCCCATTCCCGTTCCGCCCCGCAAAAGCCATCCCCGCTACCCTGACCGCCTGCCACGCATGCCAGGAGTCCCGCAATGAAGGGTGACGCCAAGGTCATCGAGCACCTGAACAAGGCGCTCTACAACGAATTGATCGCCATCAACCAGTACTTCCTGCATTCGCGGATGTTCGGAAACTGGGGCTTCAAGGAGCTGGCCGAATACGAGTACAAGGAATCGATCGACGAGATGAAGCACGCCGATCGGCTGATCGAGCGCATCCTGTTCCTGGATGGCCTGCCCAACCTGCAGAACCTCGGCAAGCTGCGGATCGGCGAGAACCCCGAGGAGGTCTTCCGCTGCGACCTGGCGCTGGAAATGCAGGCGATCCCGGACCTCAAGGCCGGCATCGCGCACTGCGAGCAGGTCGGAGACTATGTCAGTCGCGAACTGCTCGAGGACATCCTGGAAAGCGAGGAGGAGCACGTCGACTGGCTGGAGACCCAGCTCGCCCTGATCGAGCGCCTGGGCGCCACGCCTTACCTGCAGACCAAGATCGAGAGCTGAGGCCGGATTCTGCTGCCGCCACCGCCACCGCCTCCGATACTGGCGGTGTCACCGGCAGCGGCACCGGCGGCCGCACGGGAGCCGGGGCGGGGTGCGCTGGCTGCAAGGCCGCAGCAGCCGGCCGGGAGCCGGCGCCGGCCCGGGCCCGGCCAAGCGCGGCCGAGACCGGCGGGTCCCAGGCGCGGTCCGTGACCCCTGCCCTTGACCTGGTCCGGTGCCTGCCGGCCTAATCGTCGTCTTTCCGGTCAGCTGCCCGCCATGTCCCTCTCCGGCCACACGCCGATGCCGAGCCTGCGCATCGTCGATCCGCAGCGCGTGCGCCGCCAGCGCCTGCTGCTGGTGGCCGCCTGGCTGCTGACCGTGCTGGCGGCCTATGTCGTCGGCCGCTACGTGATGATCCCGCAGGCCGGCACGCTGGCGGCGGACCTCGCGCAGTCGCAGGCGGCCCTGGAGGTCAATCGCAGGCGTCTGGCCGAGATCGAGCAGCGCCTGGCCGTGGTCGAGCGCTCCGAGCAGATCGCCCGGCTGGCCAACGAGAACGTGCAGGGTGCGCTGGCCGCCAAGGACGACGAGATCGCCCAGTTGCGCCGCGACCTGGCGGTCTACGACCGCCTGATCGGGCCAGGCGCGCAGCGCCAGCCGCTGGACCTGCATGAACTGGTGCTGCGGCCCTCGGACGACGGCTCGGTCGCCTTCAGCGCACTGCTCACCCAGTCCAACGACCCGCGCGGCAGCACCGCCGGACGTCTCACCCTGGCGATCGAGGGGCAGCGCAGCGGCCGCACCGAACGGCTGGAATGGCCGGCATTGGTGCCGTCGCGCAGCGCCGAGGGTCTGGGTTTCGATTTCCGCTATTTCCAGCGCCTGGAAGGGCGCATCACCCTGCCTGGCGATTTCCAGCCGCACACCGTCCATGTCCGCCTCGCCCCGCGCGGCGGCAGCGCGGTGGAGCGAACCCTGGACTGGCGCCGGGTCGCACAGCAAGGGACTTCGTGATGTTCGGAGGCAAGCAACCGGCCCGGCAGGGCGGCAATGGCCAGGTCGACACGCTGATCGGGCGCAACACGCGGGTCGAGGGCGACGTCCACTTCACCGGTGGGCTCTACGTGGACGGCGAGGTCAAGGGCGCGATCCTGGCCGAAAAAGGCGGCGAGGCCATGCTGTCGATCAGCGAGCAGGGCCGCGTCGAGGGCGAGGTGCGGGTGCCGCACGTGGTGGTCAACGGCCACCTGGCCGGCAACATCCTGGGCGCCGAGAAGGTCGAGCTGCTGGCCAACGCCAAGGTCCAGGGCAACATCCACTACAAGCTGCTGCAGATGGCGGTGGGCGCGGCGGTGACCGGCCAGCTGGTCCAGGAGCGCGAAGCCCCCCGGCAGCTGTCCGGTCCCGACGGCGAGGCTTGAACGCCGCTGCCGGCGCCCCGATCATGGCAGGCATGGAAGCCACCCTGCCTGCTCCCCCCGAGGGCCTGATCCAGGTCACCCCCGCCGCCGCCGCCAAGGTCGGCGCGCTGGTCGCCGAGGAGGGCAACCCGGGCCTCAAGCTGCGCGTCTACATCACCGGTGGCGGCTGCTCGGGCTTCCAGTACGGCTTCGCCTTCGAGGAGGCGGCCGAGGAGGACGATTTCTCGGTGCAGCGCGACGGCATCACGGTGCTGGTCGACCCGCTCAGCCTGCAATACCTGCAGGGCGCCGAGATCGACTACAGCGAAGGCCTCAGCGGCGCACAGTTCGTGATCCGCAACCCCAACGCCCGCACCACCTGCGGGTGCGGTTCCTCGTTCTCGGCCTGAGCCCGGTGGCGCCGGTTCAGCCGTCCCCGACGGCCCGCCACCGGCAGTCGTGATGCGCGCTCCCGGCGGCGGAGAACCGTCCACGCCGGCCGCGGCGGGCCGCAGCTATGCCTTCGCCGCCGCCGACCTCGACCGCTGCGCGGAACTGCGCGACGACGATGTCCTGGTCGCCGGCCTGGCCCTGTCGGCCGACGCCGACTGGCTGTTCCTGCGCGAGGACGGCGCGGCCGTGCTGACGCCGCACCATGGCCTGGCCCTGGTGCCTGGCGACGCGCTCGAGCTGCTGCCGCCGCTGTGGCTGTTCCTGGGCCGGCGCGGCGGCCGTGCGCTGTTCACCGCCTTGCATCCCCAGGTGGCACCGGCGCCGGCCGGCGAGTGGACCGACCTGCGCACCGCGGCGGCCCGCCTGCCGGGCAGCGAGTCCGGCCTGCTCGCGGCCGCGCGAGGACTGCTCGCCTGGCGCCAGCGGCACCGCTGGTGCGGCGCCTGCGGGGGCTTGCTGCAGGTCGCCGCCGCTGGCCATCGCCTGCAGTGCCCAGGCTGCGGCAGCGCGCAGTTCCCACGCACCGACCCGGCCATCATCGTCGCGGTGCGGCATGGCGAGGCCTGCCTGCTCGGCCGCCAGGCCGCCTGGGCGCCGGGCCGCTGGTCGACCCTGGCCGGCTTCGTGGAGCCGGGCGAGACGCTCGAGGCGGCGGTTGCCCGCGAGGTCCGCGAGGAGGCCGGGGTGACCGTCGCCGAGGCGCACTATCTGGGCTCGCAGCCCTGGCCCTTCCCCGGCTCGATCATGCTGGGCTTCGAGGCGCACGCCGTCAGCCGCGACATCGCAGTGGGCGATGAACTGGAGGACGCCCGCTGGTTCGATCCCGACCAGCTCGCCGCCGGCCTGGCCGACGGCACGGTGGTGCTGTCGCCGCCGCTGTCGATCGCCCGCTGGCTGCTCGAGCACTGGCACCGCGAGATCACCGGCCGGCCGATTCCCGACGGCCGCGCCTGGTGACCGGCGCCGGGAGATTCCGGCCGGTCGCCTGAGCGCGGGTGGGAGATCGCAAGCCCCGGGTCGGCCGTCGCGGTCTATCGTTGCATGCCTGGGCGGAGGTCCGGCAGCGCGGGACCACGCATCCCGGCTCTCTGGCGCTGGCCATGCGCTGCATCGTCGCCGGGCCGAGGAGGCGCGCGCTGGCCGGGGCAGCCCTCTCCCCCGCCCCTCCCCCGCGGGGCGGGGGAGGGGAGAAGTGCGGTGCCGTCGCACTGGCGGCAGGCGCTTGGATGCGTGGCTGAGATCCGACGCCGATCAAGTGCCTGACGGCGCGGAAAGCAGTTCCCGCCCAGCCTTCAGTGACCCGGAAACCCAACCTCGAACGCCTTTCCGCGTTCCCCGGTCTTCGATCGTGGCCACCGGTGCCTGGCTCCGATTCCCAGCCTCCGACCCCGATCCCCGGGCGTCCACCGGCGTCCCCCGGGGTCCCACGGCGCCCCCCGGGGTCCCACGGCGTCCCACGGCGTCCCACGGCGTCCCCGAACCCGTCGTTCCCGGCCGGCCGTCGAAGCCGGCGGCCCTCGAAGCCGGCAGCCGGCAGGACGACACAACCGCCTGCTAACGCAGGACGCCGTCGATCTCGACCAGCAGGTCGTGACGGCAGATGTCGCCTTCCAGGAACAGGATGCGGGAGACGTCCAGGCCGGCGACCGCCAGCCGCGCGCGCACCGCCTCGAGGTCGGCGCCGTGGCGCAGGTAGGCCTTCAGGCAGATGTCGCCGTGACTCAACGTGCGGCCCATGCCCGCCTGGGCGACCAGGGCGTCGAGGTTGCGCAGGGTCTCCTCGGTCTGCTCGACCACGCTCTCGTGCAGCGTGGCGTGGCCGACCACGCTGGCGGTGCCGGAGATCAGCAGGGAAGGGCGCGGGCTGGCCAGTCGCATGGCGCGGGCGAAGCTGGGCGGCACCGGCCCGTACTGCCGCGGATAGCGGTAGGCGCTGACCTGTCGCGGATTCTCCACCGGCAGGCCCGGCGCCTGGGCGGCAAGGGCGAACACCACCAGCTCGCGCACGCCGTCGACCCGGCCGATCGCGGTGGCGGCCGGATAGTCGGTGCAGTCCAGGCGGGCGATGCCCTCGGCGCGGCCGATGCTGAACTGCCGGTAGCGCTCGCCGTCACCGTCGCCCTCGTTGATGGCGTCCAGGTAGTTCCAGCAGCGCAGCAGGAAGGGGTGCCGGTGCCGGTCCATTGCCTGCAGCAGCAGCCGGTAGGCATGGGCGGCGGCGCCGCGCGGGCCGTCGTGGTCGGCCTCCGCGACCACCAGCGTAAGCAGCAGGTAGCCGCCGCCGCAGGCCCAGGTCAGCTCGCCGTCGACGCCGTGGCGGACCTCGCCCTCGACCCACCAGCGCTCCACCGGCGCAGGACGGTCCAGCGACCTGAGCGGCACGCGCAGGCACCGGGGATCCGGGTCGCGGCCGGCGCCGGTGCCGAAGCCGACCACGGCCAGCGTGCCGGCCTGCGCCGGCAGGTCGTCCACATGCCGGCGCAGGCAGTCGAAGCGGATCGCCGGCAAGGCCAGGGCGGCGTGCGGCACGGCGACCATCAGGCGGCCCCGTCGCCGAGACGGCCGTCGGCGGCGACGGCGGGCCGGCGGCGTTGGCGCATCTGCGCCCAGCGCTGGCGCAGCAGGACCAGGCTGGCGATCGCGTGGATCGCCTTGAACACCCGCAGGCGCCGGCGCACCGGCTTGCTGTCGAAGACGTCGCCGGCCAGCATCGAGACCACGCCGCGGCGCAGCTCGTAGCGGTCGGAAGGATGCGCGAACAGGTGCCGCATGGCCGTCGAATTGAAGCGGTAGATGAACCAGGAGAAGGCCCGCACGCCGCGTCCGACACGGCGCCGGAAGCGTCGCTGCAGCCGCCGCTCCAGGGCCGGGGTGCGCAGCGCGCCGTCGACCACGTCGACCGCCAGGCGGGCGCTGTGCATGGCCAGGAACACGCCGGACGAGAAGATCGGGTCGACGAAGGCCCAGGCGTCGCCGACCATCAGCCAGCGCGGCCCGGCCATGCGCCGGCAGGCGTAGGAGTAGTTGCCGGTGGCGTGCACAGGCGTCGCCAGCTCGGCTTGCCGCATCCGCGCGGCGGCCTCGGGGTGACTGCGCAGGGTGTCCAGCAGGAACGCCGCCTGGTCGCCGCGACGGGTCCGGAAGTGCGCCGGCCCGGCGACCACGCCGATGCTCATCAGGCCATCGGGCAGGGGGATGAACCATGCCCAGCCGAAATCGAAGCGGTAGATGCTGATATTGCCGGCGTCCTCGCCGGGGCGCCGGGCGACGCCGGCGAAGTGCGCGAACAGGGCGGCGCTGGCGTGTCGCCGGTTGCGTCGCTTGCTGGCGAAGCGGTTGCCGAGGAAGGTGTCGCGGCCGGAGGCGTCGACCAGGTAGCGGGCGCACACGCTCAGACGGGCGCCATCGTCGCCGCGGCAGTCGGCCACGACATCGTCGCCGGCGAAGGCCACCTGCTCGACGCGGACGCCCTCGCGGGCGTCGACGCCGCAGCGCCGCGCGTGGTCGAACAGCAGGGCGTCGAACTGGTCGCGGCGCACCTGGAAGGCGTGGTCCGGGGTGTCGCCGAGCACGTCGTCGAAGCGGAAGGTGCTGTAGCCGCCCGGCGCCGGCGACGGGAAGTCGGCGCCGCGCTTGACCAGGCCGATGCCGCGCACCTCCTCGAGCACACCCAGTTCTTCGAGCAGCGGCAGGTTGGCCGGCAGCAGCGATTCGCCGATGTGGAAGCGCGGGTGGCGCGCCTTCTCGAGCTGCAGCACGCGCCAGCCGCGCCGGGCCAGCAGCGCCGACGCGGTCGAGCCGGCCGGGCCGCCGCCGACCACCAGGATGTCGCAGTGCTGGGGGGATGCGTCCTGCATTCTGGGCTGCCCGTCAGCCGGGTCCGGAAAACGGCCCATGATACACTTCCGGCGCTCGCCAGCCGGCCGCCAGGACGCGGCAAGGCGCCGTATTCATCGCGTTCCCGGAGGCATTCCACGTGTCGGTCACCACCCCGCAGAGTCCGGCCGAGCAGGCGCTCGCGCGCCTGATCGTCGAATCGCTGAACCTCGAGGACGTGGCACCGGAGTCGATCGACCCGGACGCGCCGCTGTTCGGCGACGGCCTGGGGCTGGACTCCATCGACGCCCTCGAGCTGGCCCTGGCGATATCGAAGCAGTACGGCTTCCAGCTGCGTTCGGACAACCCGGACAACCGGCAAAACTTCGCCTCGTTGCGGGCGCTGTCCGCGCACGTCGAGGCCAGCCGCACCGCCTGAGCCGCCGTGACCGTCCGGCCAGCCTGCGACGAGCGCGGCCGCGGTGCGATCCCGGCAGGCTCGCGGCGGTCCGGCGGAGCGGTCGGCGCGGTGCATCCGCCCGCGCATCCGGGTGGCCAGCCGCCGTGATCGCGCTGCTCGCCTCGGTCTCCTACATCGCCCTGGTGCACGCGGCCGCGCTGACCGGCCGGATCGAGTTGCGTTACGCGGCGCTGGCCCTGCTGGTGGTGCTCGCGCTGTTCGCCCTGCGCGCCCTGCCGCGCCTGCAGCTGGCACTCGTGGCGCTGCTCGTCGCGGTGGCGCTTTTCGCCCGGGACGGTCTGCTGCTGTTGCTGTACGCCCCCCCGGTGCTGGTGCCCCTGCTGCTGGCGGCGCTGTTCGGGCGCACCCTGGCGCCGGGCCGGCAGCCGCTGATCGAGCGCATCGTCTGGCACATGCATGGCCGGCCGGCGCAGCTCAGCGACCGGCACATCGCCTACACCCGCGGGGTCACCGTCTACTGGTGCGTCATGTTCGTGCTGATGGCGGCGGTCAATGGCGTGCTCGGCCTGCTGGCGCCGCCGGCACTGTGGTCCTGGGTCGGCAACATCGGCACCTACCTGCTGCCGCCGGTGGCGCTGCTTGCCGAATACGCCTGGCGCAAGCGGGTGTTCCCGGTGCAGCAGTACCGCAACGTGTTCGACTACCTGTGGCGGATCGTGAGGCTGGGTCCGACCTTCGCCGTGGAACTGGCCCGCAACCCGCTCCGGAGTCCCGCCGATGCGCCGCCTGCCGTTCCGGGTTGAGCAGGGCGCGCCCTGCCTGGACGGCCATTTCCCGGGCCGTCCGGTGGTGCCCGGCGTGGTGCTGCTCGACGCCGCGCTGGCGGCGCTGGGCGCCACCGGGCCACTGCGCATCGAGCAGGCGAAGTTCCTCCGGCCCTGCCTGCCAGGCATGGACCTGGAGCTGGTGCTGGCGCCGCGCGCCGATGGCGGTAGCGACCTGCGCGTCGAGCACGGCGGCGCGCTGATGGCCGGCGCCCGGGTCCGGCCGCTGGCGATGGAGCCCGGCGATGGCTGAGACTGCGCACTGGCGGGCGCGGCCGGAGGGCGGTGGCCGCTTCGCGATCTGGCTGATCCGCACCATCGTGCTGCGTCTGGGCCGGCCAGTCGGGCGCGCCCTGCTGTACCCGATCACCGCCTACTTCCTGTTGCGCCGGCCGGCCGAGCGCGCCGCCTCGCGCGCCTGGCTGGCGCGGGTCCTGGACCGGAAGCCGCGCTGGTGGCACGTGGCCCGCCACATCCACACCTTTGCGGCGGTGATCCTGGACCGCCCGCTGCTGCTGACCCGTTCCGTGGATGCCTACCGCGTCACCACCAGCGGCCTGGACCCGCTGCACGACAGCATGGATCAGGGCCGTGGCGTGCTGCTGCTGGGCTCGCACCTGGGCAGCTTCGAGGTGTTGCGCGTGCTCAGCCAGAAGCGCCCCAACGCGCGCGTTGCGGTGCTGCTGGAACGCAGCCAGAATCCGGCGCTGACCCGCCTGCTCGACGAGCTGAACCCGGACCTGGCCTGCCGGATCATCGACCTCGGCCTGCCGCCCGCCGAACTGATGCTGCGGATCAAGGACGAGGCCGAGCGCGGCGCCCTGATCGGCCTGCTGGGCGATCGCCGCAGGCCCGGCGAGCCCGGCCTGCCGGCGCGCTTCCTGGGCCAGGACGCCTGGTTCCCGACCGCGCCCTGGTTGATCGCCAAGGCCCTGCGACTGCCCGTGCACCTGTGCTTCGGCCTGTACCGTGGCGGACGCCGCTACGACCTGCACTTCGAGACCTTCGCCGAGCGCGTCGATCTGCCCCGCGGCGACCGCCAGGCGGCCCTGGCCGACCTGGTCCAGCGCTATGCGCAGCGCCTGGAGCACCATGCCCGCAGCGCGCCCTACAACTGGTTCAACTTCTACGACTTCTGGATCGCCGATGCCCCGTCCCTGCCTGCCCGTCGCCTGGCTGATCGCCCTGTGCCTGCCGCTTCCGGCGGCAGCGGATCCGCTTGACGACCTGCTTGCCGGGCTGCGCCGACCGGCCCCGGCGAGCGAAGCCTTCCACGAGATCCGTCACCGCCGCGCGCTCAGCGCGCCGCTGGTGCTGTCCGGCACCCTGGAGTGGCGCGGCGGGCAGGCATTCGTGCGAATCGTGGAACGGCCCTACCGCGAGACCTCGGTACTGGAGGGCCGCACCCTGGTGGTGCGGCGGGGCACCGGCCCGGAGCGCATCATCCCGGTCGCCCGCGCGCCCGAACTGGAGGTGCTGTTCGGCGGCCTGGCCGCGCTGTTCGCCGGCGATGGCGAGGCCATGCGCCGGCAATTCACGCCGACCCTGACCGGCGCGGGCCGCTGGCGACTGATGCTGGAGCCGCGCGATCCGGCGTTGCGGGCGCGGGTCCCGGCCCTGGTGCTGTACGGCCAGGGCGAGCAGACCCGCTGCCTGCTGGTCGAGCAGCCCGGCGCGCGCAGCCTGACCGTGTTCGGCCGCGGGCCGGCGCCGCGGCCGCTGGCCGGTCCCGACGAGGAGGTGCAGGCCCTGTGTCCGCAGCCCTGACTCCCCGGCTGCGCGCCGCCCTGGTCGCCGGCCTGCTGCTGTCCGGCGTGCTGGCCGCGGTCGGCCTGCGCCTGGACAACGACCTGGCGCGCTTCATGCCGGTGCCCGATGAGGTGGACGCCCGTCTGCTGGTCGGCGAAATCGGCCGTGGCCCGGGGGCGCGCCTGCTGGTGCTGGCGATCGACGCGCCGACCCCGGAACGGGCGGCGGCGCTCAGCCACGCGCTGTCGGCAGCGCTGGCCACGGTGCCGGGCATCGAACGCGTCGCCAATGGCCGCTTCGACGAGGTGGAGGCGCTGCAGACCCTGCTGCCGCTGCGTTTCAGCCACAGCCCGGCGATGGCCACGGCGCGCTTCGATGTCGAGGGCCTGGCCGAGGTCCTGGCCGAGCGCCTGGCCGACCTCGGCGGGCTGGGCGGCGAGGCCTTCGATCTGTTGCTGGCGCACGATCCGCACCTGCTGACCCTGGACCTGGTCCAGGCCTGGCAGCCGCGCGGCGAACCGGCGCGCGTCGACGGTGCCTGGATGGCCGCCGACGGCCGCGCCCTGCTGCTGGTGGAGACCGCCGCCGCCGGCTTCGATCCGGCCGCCCAGGCCGGGGTGATCGCCGCGGTGCGCGAGGCCTTCGCGGCCCTGCCCGAGGCCGGCAACGCAGGCCTGGTGCTGAGCGGGCCCGGCAGCTTCAGCGCCCGCATGGGCGATACGGTGCGCCGCGAGGCCAGCCTGCTGGGCGCGCTGGCGGGTGTCGGCACGATCGTCCTGCTGCTGCTCGCCTACCGGACGCCGCGCTTCGTGCTCGCCGCCGCGCTGCCGCTGGCCTGCGCTGCGGCGGTCGGCCTGGTCGCCCTGCGCCTGGTGTTCGGCGACGTGCACGGCATCACCCTGGCATTCGCCTTCACCCTGATCGGCGTCGCCCAGGACTATCCGGTCCACCTGCTCAGCCACAGCCATCCGGGACAGCCCCCGGCAGCGGCGGCGCGTTCGATCTGGCCGGCCCTGCGGCTGGGCGTGACCAGCACCGTGCTGGCCTACCTGACCCTGTTCACGGCGCGCGCCGAGGGCCTGGCGCAGCTCGCCGTGTTCACCGTCACCGGCCTGCTCACCGCCGCGGCGGTGACCCGCTGGCTGCTGCCGGCCCTGCTCGTGCGCGGCGGCCGCGATGTCGCCCGCGGCAGATTGCTGGGGACGCTGGCGCGCGGCCTGGACGGCCTGCGCGGCGCGCGCGCCGGAATGGCGGCGGTCGTCGCCCTGGCCGTGCTGATGGCGGCCGCCGTGCTGGGCCAGCAGCAACGACCCTGGTGGAACGACGACCTGGCCAGCCTGACGCCCTTGCCGCCGGCCTGGCTGGCCGAGGACGCCGCACTGCGCGCCGAGCTGGCGACGCCCGACGCGCGCCACCTGCTGGTGCTGGAAGGCGAGGACGACCAGGCCGTGCTGCGCCTGTCCGAGACCCTGCAGCCGCGCCTGGACGCCCTGGTCGAAACCGGCGCGCTTGCCGACCACGGCCTGCCGTCGCGCTGGCAGCCCAGCGCCGCCGTCCAGGCCTGGCGGCTGGCGCGGCTGCCGGCCCCGGAAACCCTGCGCGCCGCCCTGGCCGATGCCGCCGAATGGACCGGCTTCGATCCGCGCTTCTTCGAGCCGATGGTCGCCGATGTCCGCGCGGCGCGCGCCGCGGATGGCGCGGCGACGCGCGCCGCCGCCCAGGCGGCCAGCCCGGCGGGCAGCCGGGTGGCGGCGGCGATGCGCCGTCTCGACGAGCGCAGCCTGGCCCTGGTCGAACTGTCCGGGATCGCCGACCTCGCGGCCCTGCGCGAGGCCATCGCCGACCAGCCGCTGGCGCGCCTGGTCGACCTCAAGGCGACCGCGCAGTCACTGGTGGTCGCCTTCCGCGACCGCGTGCTGACCGGCCTGGTGCTGGCGGCCCTGGCCCTGCTCGCCCTGCTGGCCCTGGCGGTCGGTCCGGCGCGCACCCTGCGCGTGCTGCCGCCGGTTCTTCTGGCGGTGGCCGCGACGGTGGCGGTGCTGCGCGTGCTCGGCTTCGAGCTGACCCTGTTCCATCTGGTCGCGCTGATGCTGTCGGCCGGCCTGGGCCTGGATTACGCGCTGTTCTTCGGCCATGCCGGGGCGCGCGAGACGGCCGACCGCACCCTGCACGCCGTGCTGGTGTCGGTGGCCTCGACCGCCCTGGTGTTCGGCCTGCTGGCCAGCTCGTCGATCCCGGTGCTGCGCGCCCTGGGCCTGACCGTGGCGATCGGCGTCGCCTGCCAGTTCGCGTTCGCCCTGCTGCTCTCGCGCGGCGCCCGCCCGGAGCCGGCTCATGCTTGAGCGCGCGGACTTCGCCCACCGGCTGCCGCACCAGGGCCCGATGGCCCTGATCGACAAGGTGCTGGTCTTCGATGCCGACGAGATCCAGGCGCAGGCGGCGGCCCCCGACGCGCTGAACCATCCACTGCGCCGCGACGGCACGGTGGCCGCCGTGCACCTGTGCGAGTACGGCGCCCAGGCGATGGCCGTGCACGGCGCGCTGCTGGCGCAGTCGGCGGGCGGCCGCGCCCGGCCCGGCCTGCTGGTGGCGCTGCGCGCCGTGGACCTCCTGGTGGACCGCATCGACGGCCTGGCCGCGCCGCTGGACATCGTCGCCCGCCGCGAGCACACCGACGACCAGGTCTGGCGCTACCACTTCGACATCCATAGCGAGGGCCGCTTGCTGGCGCGCGGCCAGGCCATGGTCATGCTGGAACCGGAGGACACCCGATGAGCGAAACACGCAGGCGTGCCCTGGTGACCGGCGGCAGCGGCGATCTCGGCAGCGCGATCTGCCGGGCCCTGGCTGCCGCCGGCCTGGACGTGCTGGTGCACGGCAACAGCCGGCTGGCGCAGGCGCAGGCGGTCGCGCAAGCCATCGTCGAGGCCGGCGGCAGCGCCCGCGCGCTGTGCTTCGACGTCACCGACGCCGACGCCTGCGAGGCGGCGCTGGAGGCCGCGCTGGCCCAGGGCCCGATCGATGTCGTGGTCAACAACGCCGGCATCCATGACGACGCGCCGCTGGCCGGCATGTCGCAGGACCAGTGGCGGCGCGTCATCGAGGTCTCCCTGCACGGCTTCTTCAACGTCACCCGGCCGCTGCTGCTGCCGATGGCGCGCGGCCGCTACGGGCGGATCGTGTCGATCTCCTCGGTGGCCGCGGTCACCGGCAACCGCGGCCAGGCCAACTACGCGGCCGCCAAGGCCGGCCTGCACGGCGCCACCTTGTCGCTGGCGCGCGAGATGGCCAGCCGCGGCATCACCGCCAACGTGGTGGCGCCCGGCATCATCGCCGGCAGCATGACCGACGGCCTGTTCCCGCCGGAAGCGGTGCGCCAGATGGTGCCGGCCGGCCGGGTCGGCACGGCGGAGGAGGTCGCCGCGGTGGTCGCCTTCCTGGCCTCGCCGGCGGCCGCCTACGTCAATGGCCAGGTGATCGGTGTCAACGGCGGAATGGCCTGAGCCGACCGGGCGGCCGACACTCCGTGCGCGTGGCCTGTCGTGATGCCGGTGCCCGAGCGTGGACGTCCAGGGCGCCGTTGGCCTGCCGTGCGCGCGACGCCACTCATCCACACTGCAATGACGCCGCGACCGGTCTGTGGCAAGCTCGCCGCCGGCCCGCAGGGGTGGGCCCGTCCCCGCTTCCACACGTTCCAGGGAGGAACCGAACCATGCGCAGCCCCGTCCTCGTTCTCGTCCTTGCCGGCCTGGGTTGGACCCTGCCGGTGGCGTCGCAGCCGGTGGTGATCGACGGCCACGTGCCCTACGCCAACGAGCGCGACATCCAGCGCAAGGTGCGCGAGGAATGCACGCAGCTCAACAGCCAGTTGTCGCAATACGTGGTGGAGTACGCCCGCTCCAGCAATGTCGATGTGCGCGTCGGCGACGCCTCGGCCGACACCGGCCGCGTGCTGCGCATGGAGATCACCCAGGCCGTCAGCCATGGCAACGCCTTCCTGGGCCACTCCAAGAGCAGCTCTGCGCGCGGCGAGCTGTACCAGGACGGCGAGCGCATCGCCGGCTTCAGCGCGACCCGCAATTCGATGGGCGGCGCCTTCGCCGGCTACAAGGGCTCGTGTTCGGTGCTGGGCCGCACCATGCGCGCCATGGGTCGCGACATCGCCCAGTGGCTTGCCAACCCGATCGACGACGCCGAGCTGGGCGACCGCTGATGGATGCACGCCGCCCGGACGCCCCGCCCGAGGTGCCGGAGCGCCCGGCGCTCATCCGCAGCAACGCCTTCTCGTTGCTGGTGGTGCTGGTGCGGGTCGGCGCGCTGTACCTTCTCATCGCCGCCTTGACCCGGCTGGCGCCCCTGCTTTGGGACAGTGTCCGCAGCCATGGCATGGCTCCCACGCTGATCGGCGTTCTCGTTCTGCTCATCATCGGCGCCGTGCTCTGGCTGTTCGCCGACGTGGTCGCGCGGGCCGCGCTGGCCGGACCCAACGAGCCGCGCTTCGAAAGCACGCTGGACTACGGTCAGTGGCAGGCGCTGGCGTTTTCGGCGATCGGCCTTTGGCTGCTCGTCGACGGCCTGCTCGATCTGGTCTGGGTCGGCGTCGAGTGGTGGCGGGCAAAGCTGGAGCTCGGCGCCCACGTTGCGAGACTGGCGCCGCAGGAATTCGCGGCACTGGTCACCAACGCACTGCAGGCGGCGCTCGGCATCGCCCTGCTGCTCGGCCACCGCGGCCTGGTCGGCCTGCTCGCGCGCCTGCGCGGCTGACCGGCCCGCCGCTCAGGCGGCGTGGTCGAACAGGTCGAGGGCGGCGGCGGCGAGCGGCAGCGGCGTGGCGGCGACGCCGGCCTGGTGGCGGATGCGCGCCGCCAGGGTTTCCAGCAGGGCCAGGTTGTCGCGCAGGCGCTGGCGCACGCCGGCATCGTCGAGCGGCTCGTGCAGGCGGGCGTTCATGGCGTGGAACCAGTCCAGGCCGCCCTGGTCGAGCATCCGTGCCGGGTTGTCGCCGCCGTCGCGCCGGTGCCAGTCGCGTAGCACGGCCTGCATCTCGCGGTTCAGCGCGGCGGCCCGTTCCAGCTCGCCGCGCACGTCGCCGAGCAGGGCGATGTCGGTCAGGCGGTCCTGGAACACCAGCACGCACAGCACGCCCCAGTAGTAGGCGTAGTCCCAGATGACCTTGACCGGCATCACCGTGGCGTTGCCGAACAGCGGGTACTGGTCCTGGTAGAGCGACAGCGTGTTCTCGTAGAACGAGAAGTAGAGCTGCTCGTACAGCCGCGCGTAGGGCGCCAGGCGGTCGCCGGCGCGGTCGTGGCCGATCAGCGCGGCGATGTAGGCGTTGGCGATGGCGATGAAGTCGCTGCCCGGCGAGTAGAACGGGTCCAGGAACACCCCGGCCTCGCCGGTCAGCGCCCAGCGGTCGCCGGAGAACACCTGCCGGCAGCCGTAGGAGAAGTTCCGGAAGAACAGGAAGTCCATCAGCGTGTCGCGGTTCGCCTCGACATGGTCGGCGACCAGGGGCTGATGGCGGCGCAGCCAGTCCAGCGCCTTCTCGAAGCTGTTCATGCCCTCCAGCGGGTGGCGCTCGGCATCGCAGACGATGCCCACCGAGTGCGCGCCCGAGGACAGCGGGATCAGCCACACCCAGTAGCCCTCGCCGACCAGGTGGTTGGTGGAGCGCCAGCGCTCCGGCGGCTCGCAGGCGCCCTGCCAGGCCGGGTCCTGGCACCAGGCGTCCAGTTCCAGCCGGGCGTCCAGGCGGAACCACACGGCATTGGCGTTGTGGGTGTTGTCCTGGGCCAGGCCCAGCTTGCGCTTGACCAGGCCGGCGCGGCCGCTGGCATCGACCAGCCAGCGCGCCGACAGCGCCTTGTCCTCGCCGGCGTGCTGGTAGCGCACGGCGTGGTCGGCGTCGTCCTCGCCCAGATCGAAGCCGCGCACCACGGCGCCCTCCTCGACCACGACGCCGCGCCGGCGCGCCTCGATCGCCATGTGGTTCTCGAGGATGCCGCGGTCGATCTGCCAGGTCGGCACCGGCAGCACCTTGCGCACGCCCAGTTCGGTGACGCCGTGAAGATCGCGGCGGCCTTCCGACCAGAAGAAGCGGAAACCGAACTTGCGGATGTGTTCGGCGTCCAGGTGGCCGCGCAGGCCCAGGGTGTCGGCGAGCCAATGCGCGCCGATCTCGACGGTGGATTCGCCGACCTTGTGGGCAGCCGCCGGCAGCGGATGCGTGCGGCGTTCCAGCACGCGGATGTCGAGGTCGGGGAAGCGGCCGCGCAGTTGCAGGGCCAGGCCCAGGCCGGCCAGGCCGCCGCCCATGATCGCCACGTCGCAGCGGGCCGTCGATGTCATTCCTGCGTCCTCTCGTTGGCGGCGTTCAGCCCGGCACGCTGCCGGTCTGGCCTGCGTGGCCGGCATCGGCCGAAACCCCTTGGGGATCGACCAGCAGCGGCGTGTCGCGCCGCGCCCGCCGGTAATTGCCCAGCAGGAAGCCGCGCCGCACGATCTTGCCGATCACCCGGCAGGTGATCTTCATGAAGTCCGGCACCGAGCGGAAGTGGCTGGCCCGAAACTCGCCGTGGTAGCGCGACTCGATCGGCACCGCGGCGATGCGCAGGCCGCGCTGCCAGTTGGCCTCGATCAGGATCTCGCTCTCGAACACGAAACCCTCGGTGTCGATGTCGGCGAGTTCCAGGGCGGCACGCGGGTAGTAGCGCTGGCCGCTCTGGGTGTCGATCACCGCCTGGCCGATCGCCCAGCCGATGCCCCAGTCGCCGAAGTTGTTGGCGCGGCGCCGGTAGGCCGGCTGCCGGTCGCGGTTGATCAGGCGCGCACCCAGCACGATGTGGCCGGGGTGCTGGCGCGCCGCGGCCAGCAGCCGGGGCACGTCGGCGGCGACGTGCTGGCCGTCGCCGTCCATGGTGACCACCGCCGGGAAGCCCATCGCCAGGGCCTTGCGGAAGCCGGCGCGCAGCGCCTCGCCCTTGCCGCGCGGCTTCTCGTGGCGGATCAGGGTCACCGGCAGGTCGGCGATGCGCTCGACGGTGGCGTCGGTGGAACCGTCGTCGACGACGATGACATTCGGGCAGATCGCCAGCACCGAGCTCACCACCTGGCGGATCGCCGCCTCCTCGTTGAGGGCGGGGATCAGCACGGCGATCGCGTGCGGATCGGTGGCGTCGGTCATGGCAGGCGGTCCAGCACCAGGTCCAGGGCCGGCGACAGCGGCAGGCGCGCGGCGCCGGCCGCCTGCCCGGCCAGCAGCGCCAGCAGCGGCGCGGCGCCGGCGGCGATCGGGTTGTCGGCGGCCAGTGCCGCAAGGGCATCGGGGACGGCGCTGGCCGCGCCGGTGGTCGCCGCTGCCGCGCGCAGGCGCGGACCCTGGGCAGCCCCCGTGTCAGGGGTCAGCAGCAGGGCGCAGGCGAACGAGGCGCGGCAGCCGGCGACCGCGCCGACCGGACCGCAGCCGGCCGCGTCGTAGGCGACCAGCAGGACCGGCTCGCCGCTGTCGGCGAGTTGCACCACCGCCTCGTGCAGGGCCGCGGCGAAGGTCTCGCGGCCGGCCGCCAGCGAGGTGGCCGCCGCCATCGCGCCGGTGGCGATGCTCCAGTAGCCGGACGGCGCGTTGTGCACCGAGTTGTGGAACTTGGTGGGCGACATCTGCGCCGGATCGTCGCGCAGGGTGGCGCACATGTAGTCGTTAATCGCCAGGTCGCCGAACACCGAGGCAAACACGCTGGCGACCGTGGCCGGGTCGGCGCCGGCCGCGGCGCAGGCCTGCTCGGCCACCGTGAGCGCCATCAGCACGCTGTCCGGCGCGCGCCGGCGTTCGTTGGCCGGCATCAGCGACGGCGTCGGGCGGCCGCCGGCCGCTTCCGGCCAGGCGGCCGCGCCGGTGAGCACGGCGCGCGCCGCCGGCCAGTCCGGCAGGCCCGGCGTCCACAGGCCGATGCCGGCGACCGCGAACTCAGTCATGGCCGTTGCCCCGGGTGAACACCAGGCTGGCGTTGCTGCCGCCGAAGCCGAACGAATTGCTGAGCACGGCATCGACCGGATGCCGGGCGTTTTCCAGCAGCAGTTGCGGGCCGCAGGCCGGGTCCGGCTGCGTGCAGCCCAGGGTGCCGGGCAGCAGGCCGTGCTCCAGGGCCAGCAGCGAGATCGTCGCCTCCAGCGCGCCGGCGGCGCCCAGGGTGTGGCCGGTCCAGCCCTTGGTCGAGCTGGCCAGGGTGGTGGCCGGGAACAGGCCGGTGACCATGGCCGCCTCGACCTCGTCGTTCAGTCGGCTGGCGGTGCCGTGCAGGTTGATGTAGCCGATGTCGGTGGGCGCCAGGCCGGCGCGGCGCAGGGCGTCCAGCGTGGCCATCCGCGCGCCCAGGCCTTCGGGGTGCGGCGCCGACATGTGGTGGGCGTCGGCGCTCTCGCCGTAGCCGGCCAGGTGCTGGGCGTTCGCCGGATCGTCCTCGCCGGCGCGCACCAGCACCGCGAACGCCGCGGCCTCGCCGATGCTGATGCCGTCGCGGCCGGCGTCGAACGGCCGGCACGCCTGCGGCGAGGTGAGCTGCAGCGAAGCGAAACCGTGCAGGGTGCTGCCGCACAGGCTGTCGCAGCCGCCGACCAGGACCGCGTCGCACAGGCCCTGCTGCAGCCAGCGGGCGCCGGCCGCCCAGGCCTTGGCGCCCGAGGAGCAGGCGGTGGAAATGGTCAGGCAGGGCCCGTGCCAGCCGCTCGCCTCCTGCAGGAAGCCGGCCAGCGAATGCGGCTGGTGGATCTCCGGCCGGCGCAGGTCGGCCGGGAAGCCGCCGTCGGCGTCCAGTTCCCGGTAGGCGCGTTCGGTCTCGGCGATGCTGGCGGTGCTGGTGCCGACCGCGATGCCCAGCCGGTGCGCCGGCAGCCGGGTGCGCAGTTCCAGCAGGGTGTCGAACAGGCCGTCCTGGCGCAGCCCCAGCCAGGCCAGGCGGTTGTTGCGGCAGTCCCAGCGCGCCCAGTCGGCCGGCAGCGGCGCGCTTTCCAGGCCCGGCACGCGGCCGATCGCGGTCGCCAGGGGTGTCGTGGTCCAGTCGTTCGCGGAAAGGCCGGAGCGGCGGGCCGCCAGGGCCTCCAGGTGCGCGGCGCGGCCGCTGCCCAGGCAGCTGGTGGCGGTGTGGACGAGGATGCGGCAGGCCTGCACGGACGGAAAGCGGGGCGGACGGATGGGCCGCGAGTATAGCCAGTGGCCCGCACCGGGGCGTGCAGGCAGGGCGTCCCGGGCCGGTGCGCGCGGGCATTTCCCGGCGACGCGGTACCGGCCCTGGCCGGCCGTTCGCGGCGGCAGCGGCTCGCCCCGCGCCACCGGCATCGGCGAAGATGCCGCCATGGCAACCCCGGTCGACCGCAACCCACGCTGGCGCAACGGCTCGCCCTGGCGCGACCCGGACGTGCTGCACGTGCTGGCGGTCGGCGTCGGCGCCACCGTGCTGACCGCCGGGGGCGTGTACGTCTGGCACCTGGTGCGCACGGTGGGCATCGCCCGGCGGGCGCCGCGCGACCCGGGGGCCGTGGCCAGCGTCGTGGTGTTCGGCAAGCGCCTGGTCGAAGGCCGGCCCGACGCCGAGTTCCGCTGGCGGCTGCGCCATGCGCTGCGCTTGCTGCGCGCCGATCCCGGGGTGGTCGTGCTGCTCACCGGCGGCAGCAGCGGCGCCCCCGGCGAGCCCAGCGAGGCCGAGGTGGCACGCCGCTGGCTGCTGCGCCGGATGCCGGACGCGGCTCCGCGCCTGCGCGTCGAGGCGCGCTCGCGCGACACCGTCGACAACCTGCGTGAGGCGCGCGCCCTGCTGCCGCCCGGTCCGGTCGCCCTGCTCAGCAACCGCTACCACCTGGCGCGCTGCCTGGTGCTGGCGCGCACCCTGGGCATCGACGCCCGCGCCTGCGCCGCCGAGCCGACCCTGCGCACCGGCCGCGGCGGCCTGCGCCGCCTGCTGCTCGAGGCCGGCTACCACACCCTGTTCGTGGTCGGCCTGCGCTGGGCGCGGCTGATCGGCCACCAGCGGATGATCGGGCGGGTGACTTGAGGGTGGAGCCGGGACTCGGGACTCGGGACTCGGGACTCGGGACTCGGGACTCGGGAAGCGGGAAGCGGGAAGCGGGAAGCGGAGCGCGCTCTGCTCCCCTCTCCCGCGGCGCGGGAGAGGGGCTGGGGGAGAGGGCCGGTGCTTGCCATGATCTTCATCCTCAGCTCCAGGCGCGCGCCTTGGCCTGGGCGGCCCTCTCCCCCGCCCCTCCCCCGCAGGCGGGGGAGGGGAGAAGTGCGGTGCTGCGGCTAGCTCGGGACTCGGGGTCAATAGCCGGGACTCGGGAGCCGGGAAGCGGAGCATGATCTGCTCCCCTCTCCCGCGGCGCGGGAGAGGGGCTGGGGGAGAGGGCCGGGGCTTGCCATGATCCGCATCGCTTCTGGCCCAGCGGCGCCTGCTGCCTCCCGGACCTACCCCGGTGGCATACTCGCCGCCATGTATCGAACCACCCACGCCGTGGCCCGCCGCGCCACCGCACGCGCCTGAGCCATGGCGAAGAAGCGCCGCGTCGCGCCGCCCGCTGCCGCGGCCCCGCCGCCACCGCCGCCGCGCGCGCCGCGCCGTCGCTGGCCGTGGCTGCTCGGTACCGGTGTGGCCGCCCTGCTGCTGGCCCTGGCCTGGACCCTGTGGCGCGCCGAGGCCTTCGAATCGGGGTTCGACGCCGACTACGTCGGTAGTGCCGTGTGTGGCGATTGCCACACCATCGTCCACAGCCAGTGGCAGGTCTCCCCGCACGCCAACATGATCCGCGACCCCTCGCCCCAGGCCGTAGTCGGCGAGTTCAACGAAGGCGAGTACCGCCTGCCTGCCGACAGCCCCGACCCGCTGGCCGGCCAGGTGGTCGCGCGCACCTACACCCGCACCGGCCGCTACTTCATGGCGCTGCGGCACCCCTCCGAGGACCGCTTCGTCGAGTTCCCGATCGCCAAGGTGGTCGGCTACCAGTACCGTCAGGAATACCTCACGCCCGAGGCCGAGGGCGTGCTGCGCCGCCTGCCGCTGCAATGGTCGACCGCCCTGGGCGAGTACTTCCCCTACTGGAACGTCCAGGAGGGCAGCGCCCAGACCCTGGACGACCTGTGGGCGCAGATGACATCGCTGCACTCGGCCTGGAACCTGTACTGCGCGCGCTGCCACACCACCGACCTGCAGGTGCTCGACAAGGACGAGTGGCACACCCGCGCCGAGGTCCGCTGGCACGAGGACGGCATCACCTGCGAGTCCTGCCACGGCCCGGGCAGCCGCCACGTCGACTACATGAACGCCACCGCCGCCAACCGCCTGGCGATGTGGATCGGCAACCACCTGCACGGCCGGCCGGTGGCCTATGTCGCCAGCGCCGCCAAGATGCCCAAGGAACAGGCGCTGTCGGTGTGCGCGCGCTGCCACGGCGCCGACATCTTCGCCCGCAACCAGGACTTCTACCGGCTGTACCAGCCCGGCTACAGCACCACCGGCAAGATCAACGACCTGTCGCCCTGGTTCCGCGAGGCGCCGCTGACGCCCGGCCGCATGGACCCGACCATCGAGATCTGGGAGAACGGCCGGCCGCGCGGCATCGGCATGCTGTTCCGCTCGTTCGTTGAGTCGGCCTGCTACGAGGAGGCCGAGGTGCGCTGCTACGACTGCCACAACCCGCACGACAACAAGCGGCCGGCGGTGCGCGGCATCCTCAGCGCATCGGCGGCGTCGAATGCCTACTGCGGCGAGTGCCACCAGGCGATCGCCGCCGACCCGGCCGGCCACAGCCGCCACGAGACCGGCCAGCCTGGCAGCTTCTGCTACGACTGCCACATGCCCTGGCACATCACCAAGCTCAACCGCGGCATCTGGGAGCGCGCCCGAAGCCACGACATGGGCTCGATCCCCAGCCCCCAGGACAGCGTCCGCTTCGGCCTCGACAAGGCGCCCAACGCCTGCACCGACTGCCATGCCGAGCAGGGCCCGCAGTGGGCCGTGGACGCCATGGAAGCCTGGTGGCCGGGCTCGACCGCGCGCAGCAAGCCGACCAGCGGCGGCGCGCATCCGACGGTGCCCTGACCGGACTGCGCAGGGCTCGGGCCCGGTCAGCGGACCAGCCACTCCGGTGCGGTCGGACGCACCGCCTGTCGAGCCGGTCGGATCCGTGGGGGTCGACCCCAGCCGGGTGGACTGCCGCCGGGGTCACCGATCGGTGGATTGGCCGCGCCCGCGCGCGGTGCGCGGTCGGCCCGACCGGAACGGCATGGCGCGGGCGACGGGAGGAACGCCGGGATGGTCGTTTCCCGGTCGCCAGCCTGCAGGCTGTTGAAAAACAGCCTGCTGGCGGCGGCCATGGATGGCCGCTCGGCGAAGCAAGTGCGTAAGCAATTGATTCGACGGGAGCGCGTCCGGACCTGCGCCGGACGGGTGACTTGAAAAACGACCAGGACGTTCGTTTTTCAACAAGTTGCTATCCGCGCGCCCGCCTTGCCTGGGCCTTCAGCTTCAAGATCGCCGATTGCAGCACCGGCAACATCGCGCTGTCGCTCTGCATCGCGTAGAAGCGGAACGCCGCGACGATGCCAAGGGCCGCCGCGAAAGCCGGTCGCGCGTTCAGCATCAGGCCGATGCCGACCAGCACGCCAGCCGGAATCAGGTAAGCCATTTCGAAGGCGAGCCGGCCGGCGTTCCCCTCGTTGAGGACGCGGGAGATCATGTGCTGCTCTGCGTCAGTGAGTTCGATGTCGGGGCTTGGCATGTCGGGCAGGGGCATGGACGGTGCTCGAGGAAAGGAATGGGCAGGCCAGGACGCGCGGCTACGGGGCGCCTGCGCCCGAGCCGGGTCGGCCGACGCCGGCCGGCAGGTATCCCCTGCGGATTCCGGCCCGGGATTGCCTCATCGCAGCGGGCGGCCCCGACCGCTCGCCCGCGGGACGTCTTGAGCTGCCGGCACTGTGCCGGCCCGCGCCCGCCCTACGCGCGTGCCCGGTGCTGCAGGCCGATGCACAGCAGGCAGGCGATCAGCAGCACACTGTATTCGGCGCCGTTGCGGCCCAGCCCGACCACGAACCAGCCCGCCGGCGCATGGACCAGGACGATGCCGGTCGCGTAGATCGCGGCGAACACCACCACCAGCGGCCGCACCAGCCGGCCCAGCGCCAGCAGCACCGTGCCCAGGATCTCAAGGCCGGTGATCGCCACCGCCAACGCCAGGCCGAACGGCAGGCCCTGGCCCTCCAGGAAGGCGCCGAACGGCGGCACCGCACCCGCCGCCCAACGCCCCCAGCCGTGCGCGGCGATCAGCGCCGCGACCACCACGCGAAGGCCGATGCGGGCCAGGCGGTCGCGGGTTTCGGCGTCGCCGATCCAGGGTGTGCGGGTGGGGGGCGGCAGGGAGGTTGTCATGGCGTGTGCGCCGTGGGGATGGGAAGGCGAGGGTAGCGCCGCCTGGCGGCAGCCGGAGACAGGACGCTAGACCTTTGAGTGAGGTGCCAGCAGCCTTGACAGGCTGCGGCACAACAGGCCGTCCGCGAACGGCGCAACCAGCGCCGGCATCCGGTCTACGCCCGACCCGAGCTGCTCGCCCGCCCACCGAACCAGTTGTGGTCCTGGGACATCACCAAGCTCAAGACCACCGTCAAGTGGGCCTACCTGTACCTGTATGTGGTGATCGACGTCTTCAGCCGATATGTGGTCGGTTGGATGCTCAGCACCCGCGAGTCCGCCGCACTGGCCCGCGAGCTGGTCGAGTGCAGCCTCGTGCGTGAGGCGGTGCCACCCGGACAACTGACCCTGCACGCCGATCGCGACGCGCCGATGCGCTCCAAGACCCTGGCCGAACTGCTGGTCGACCTGCGCATCGAGGGCACCTTCTCGCGACCCCGCACCAGCAACGACAACCCGTTCAGCGAAAGCCTGTTCAAGACCACCAAGTCCGCGCCGGCCTTCCCAGAGCTGCTCAACGGCGTCGGGCACGGCCGGGAAGTGCTCACGCCGTTCTTCGAGCACTACAACCACCACCACCGCCACACCGGCATCGGCCTGATGCCGCCTGTCGCGCTCCACCGCAGCCAGGCACCGGCCATCAGTGCCGCCCGCCCAGCTACCCTCCAAGCCGCCTTCGAGCGTCACCCGGACCGGTTCAAGGGCCGGACGCCAAGACCGCCGTGCGTACCCGACACCGTGTACATCAACACCCCCCCTGCGACCCCAGGAGACCCACACCCCTCAACCATCAACCGATCCGCACGCTCACCAATTTCGCGTCGCCGGCTGTCTCAAGCCATTGACACATTCCGCTTGTCGCTTTCGTGGCGTATTGAACTGAGGCTTCGCGTTTGAGAGAATCGACGCTACTGTCTTACGTCCACAACAACAACAACTGGTCAGTCGGGGAGACGATGAATATCACCAAGGGTTGCATGAAGCAGTCCATCCTTGCTTTCGTTCTGGCGATGGTGGCCAGCTCTGGCCTCGTAGCAAGGGGGTTGGATGCGTCTCCACCGAACTCGACGGAGCAGATGGCGCGGCCGGCACAGCAAGTCGTCGAATCGGTTTCGACACCGTGGCTTCGAAAGGTCCAGCATCAGGCGGTCGTGTATTTCCTTTACGCGACACCTGCAGTCGTCCGGCGTTTCGACTTGGACGCGGAAGCGTGGTTGGCTGACATCCACTTGGATGCTGTTCCGAAAGCAATCGCCGTCTCAAATGAGGGAATTTTCGTCAATCAGAACATCAACGTTCGGCGTTTCGACCTCAGCGGAACCGGAGGCGAAATTTTCCCGGTCGCCTGGGCCAATGCCGACGATATCGGGATCTACAACGGTTTTCTGATTTCGAGTCGAGATCGAAAGCTGCAATCTGTTCGGATAACTGACGCTGTGCAGGTGGCGGTTTACGAAGGTGTTGGTGGCCACTATACCCCGAGAAGGTTCGTCGTTGCGGCTGATTCTGGATATCTCTTCGGCTGGCAGACCCAGATTTCGCCAATGGATATTCTCAGGATACCTGTGAGCTCGAATGGCTCATTCGGCGCTCACCTCGCATCTCCGTATCACGGTGATTTCCCCGGAGGAACCGTTGTATATGTCTCGCTCGATGCCAGTGTGGTCATTGACGAGTTGGGGATTGCGTTCCGCGGCGCTGATCTGACCTACCGCAGCGGGACCGGGGGGCAACTTAGCGATGTTTTCATTCAAACGGATGGTGCCGAGTCCGAGCCCGGCATCTTCGTGCTGCGGGGCGCGCGCTTGGCATGGCTGACGACTGAGTTTCGCGAGGTCGGGGTGATGGAGTTGGCACAGTCTGCGCAAGGCATCTCAAAGCACGGCGACACCGTGTTTCTCTTTCGCGGTGGCGCTGTTCTCGGAAGCATCGACGTTCATCAACATGTGTTGCTCGACTTTTTTCGCGGGAGCCGTCCTCCGCCCGCGCCAAATCCCAATCAAGTTCCCTTCGTTCCTGATTCCGCTGACCTGTCGGACACGGGGATCTTGTATCTTTTCAATCGGAACCAGCGCGTTGTTCATCGATTCTCGGTTGATGAGTGGACCTATCTTCGGAGCGCGGCGCTTGGCTTCGAGCCGCGGTTCGCGTCAGTCAACCGCGCGGACGATCAGGTTTACGTCGCCTACGAAGGTGGACGTCTCGGTGTCCTGAACCCTGGGTCCGTTGCGCCGATGTTTCTGAGCTTCGGGCCGATTACGGCCACTGGAATGGGCGCGGCCGATGAGTTCGTGATGACCGTCGATTCCACCGGCGCTTGGGCGTCGCATCGAATCTTCAATCAGATGGGTCAGGAAACCCATTGGGTTCCCTGGAACCGCTTCAGTCAGGAGTTCTCGTGGAGCCGTGCAACGCGGCGAATGTTCTTCTTCAGAGATGGCATTTCTCCGAATGACCTGCACTTCGAGGAAATTTCGACTCAGGGGACGGTGGTGGCAAGTGGGGAGACTCCCTATCACGGAACTGTGCAAACCGTGTACCCGATCAGACCTACGCCCAACGGCGCCCGAGTGCTTCTTGGGTCGGGGCAGGTGTTCGACGGGATCAACCTGACCATGCTTGCGCCTTTTCCAGTGTCCTTCAAAGACCTGACGTGGATCGGAAACGACGCCGTGTCCATGCACGCAGAACCCGGCGGTTCCACCCGCCTCGTGCGCTGGAGCCTGGACACGCCGGTGGCCGAAACCATACTGAACGGTGCGCCGGTCCGGGCGTTCGCCTACGGATCTGAGGTGATTGCGGTGACCACTCAGGGGGGAGCGACGCTGATACACCGTTGGTGATCCGTGCCCATGAGCTTGCGCATGTTCAGTTCGCGGAAGCGTTTGCGTTGGCTCTCCCATCAAGTGGACACTCGGAAAGTAGAGCTTCCGGCGTTGCCGTAAGCTCTCCCTGGCGCTCTGCTTGCGCAGGGGAGGCGGGGCCGGTGCTGCGTGCTGGCGCTGCTGGCAGGGGTTGGCGACAGCGCCTGACCTCGCCTATTGCAGCGGCTGCCCCAGGCCAGTCCGGCCGCCGGTCCAGGGCTGCGCGGGGACCAGGTCGTTCGCGCGTTGAACCGCCGGCGCAGGGATGCAACGGGGGCGCCGTGCCGTTAAGCGTCAGGGCCCGTCGGGCCGGTGCCTGTTCAGGCCGGCTCCACCGGACGCTGGCGCCGGCCATACAGCCAGCCCGCCGCCAGTGCGCTCGTCAGCACCACCAGCTCGATGCCGTAGCCCCACCAGGGACGTGCGGCCAGCAGCGCGAGCCCGGGCTGCCCATGAAGGGCCGGAAGCAGCGCATGGGCACCCAGGTGGAAGCCGACCAGCAGCATGGCGATGACCGCGGCGCGCGGTGACCGGGCAAGCATCAGCGTCGCCAGGTTGCCGAGCAGAACGACGATGCCGGCGCCGAGAAGGCCGACCACGGCGTACGACCACACCAGGTGGCCCAGCTCCAGCGAACCCAGCGCCCGGAACGCTTCGAAACAGCCGGCGGGAACGGTCACCGCCGACCACCAGCCGATGAGCGGGACGACCGCCGCGGCCAGCAAGGCCCCGGCAAGGGCGACAAGTGCAAGTGCCGGCAGTTTCGCGCTCATGGCGGCATCCTTCCATAGCGGGGACTGCCTGGCGCCGGGCTGGTCCCTATACCGGCCAGGGCCGCACGCCGGGATTGCACGGTGCCAGATTGATGCCATTCCACCCCGATGCCGCCTGGCCGGCGCGTGCAGGGGTCCGATCTCGCCAAGTCCCTTCGTACCACATCTGGCCGGTCCCATTGACGGTCCTGATCGGCTGTGGTTAGTTTCGTCGACCTTAGGGGCCTGGGGATTGGACTTTGACGGGTTTTGATTCCAACCGGCCCCTGCGGCTCGGGATCGTCGGCTGTGGCGCGATCACGCGCGCGGCCCACCTTCCGGTGATCGTCGCGGACCCGCGCGTGGAGGTGACGGCGTTCTGCGACCGCGACCGCCGGAATGCGACGATGACCGCCCGTGAGAGTGGGATCGACGCGGAGATCGTCACCGACGTCGGCGAATTGGCCGGCAAGGTCGATGCCGCCCTGGTGGCGGTGCCGCCGCGCTTCCATGCGCCGATCGCCATCGAGCTGATGCGGATGGGCGTCGATGTCCTGTGCGAGAAGCCGATCGCGATCACCGTGGCCGATGGCAGGCGCATGGCCGAGGTGGCGCGCGACACCGGCCGGATCCTGGCGGTGGCGCTGATGATGCGGTTCTTTCCGCACAACCGCTGGCTGGCCGACCTGGTGGAGGACGGCGAGATCGGCGCGGTGCGCGAGGTGGTCGTCGAGGACGGCGCGCCGCTGGACTGGGCGATGGCGAGCAACAGCTATTTCGATCGCAAGGTGACCGGCGGCGGCGTGCTGTTCGACACCGGCGTGCACCTGCTCGACCGCGTGCTCTGGCTGTTCGGCGATCTGCACGACATCGCTTGCGAGGACGATGCCTTCGGCGAGGGCTTCGAGAGCAATGCCAGGCTGACCGGCAACCTCCACATGGGCGGGCGGCCGGTGCCGGCAAGTTTCGAGTTCAGCTGGTCGCACCGGCTGCGACGCAGCATCCGGGTGGTCGGCGAGCGCGGCACGTTGGAGGCCGCGACCTCCAATCCGAAGGTCCTGACCCTGCATCGACAGGCACGCCGTGGTCCCATGGAAATGCAGATCGCCTGCGCCAGCCATTGGGATTCGCACAGCCACTACCGGGCGCAGCTGGACGACTTCATCGAGGCGGTCGGCGAGCGCCGCGCGCCCTTCGTCACCGCCGAGTCGGCGCTCAAGGCGCTGGCCGTGATCGAGACGGCCTATGCGCGGCGCCGGCCGATGGCGCAACCCTGGCTGGCGCGCCGGCAGGTGCCGGCATGAGGCCCGGGCGGATCCTGGTCACCGGCGCTACCGGCTTCATCGGCTCGCGCCTGTGCGAACTGCTGTCGCTGGAGTACCGGCTGCCCTACCGCGCCCTGGTCCGCGACTTCGCGCGCGCCACCCGCATCGCCCGGCTGGGCGCCGAACTGGTCGCCGGCGACCTGGCCGATGCCGCCAGCCTGGCGCAGGCGTTGCAGGGCTGCGACGCGGTGGTCAACCTGGCCCATGGCGACGACCGCGGCGCCCGCAAACAGACCCGCAACCTGGTCGAGGCCTGCACCCGTGCCGGCGTGCGGCGCCTGGTCCACATCAGCTCGATGGCGGTGCACGGACCGGCGCCGGCGCCGCCGGTGCTCACCGAGGCCAATGCGCCGATCAGGCGCTGGCGCGAGGCCTATTCCGATGCCAAGGCCGCCGGCGAGGCGGTGGTCGTCGAGGCCGGCAGGCGCGGTGCGCTGGAAACGGTGGTGCTGCGCCCGACCATCGTCTACGGCCCCTACAGCTTCTTCGTCACCCCGATCGTGCACGACGCCCGTGCCGGTTACGTCAGCCTGATCGACGGCGGCAGGGGCGTGTGCAATGCGGTCTACGTCGACGACGTCTGCGAGGCGATCCTGGCTGCCCTGGACCGCGACGATGCCGTCGGCGAAGCCTTCCTGCTCAACGGCGACTGCCGCATCACCTGGCGCGACTTCATCACCACCTTCGCCGGCATGGTCGACGGCGACAAGCGCATCCACGACCATGCCCTGGACGAGATCGCCGCGCACTGGAAGCGCCAGCGTCCGCGCCTGCGCGACAACTTCAGCGCGACCCTGCGGCTGGCCGCCTCGCCGGACTTCCACGCCCAGCTCGGCACCATCCCCCTGCTGGGCCGGACCATCCGCGGCACCAAGGAACTGGCCGGCCGCCTGGTCAGCCCCGAACGGAAGCTGGCGCTGAAGTCGCGCCTGCAGCGCCGCAGCATCGCTGTGCACCGGCCCAGGCCCCCGACGCCGCCGATCCCAAGCGAAGGCCGTGTCGTGCGCGAGGCCTACCGGTCCTGGGTCGCCAACGACCACGCCAAGGCGCGACTCGGCTGGCGACCCGCCCATACCTTCGAAGAAGGCGCGAAGCGCACCGCCGACTGGCTGCGCTTCGCGCGCCTGATCTGATCGCCGCTGCGGTGTCGGCACGGAGGAGGCGCCGGCTGCGTATGGCACCTGCGCGACGGCACCGCACTTCTCCCCTCCCCCGCAGGCGGGGGAGGGGCGGGGGAGAGGGCCGCCTCGGCCAGCGCGCGTTGCTGGGCCGGCGACGATGAAGATCATGGCAAGTGCCGGCCCTCTCCCCCGGCCCCTCTCCCAGAGGGAGAGGGGAGCAAGGTGTGCTTCGCTTGCGGAACTTCGGGCCTCGGACCCGGTTGCCTGATCCTGCCATGAGGCACACGCTGCGACGGTTGCCCACGACATGGCGATGGCAAACCCCGGAGCACCCCAAGCCTCAGACCCCGATATCCTCGCTCCACAACACCGGCTGCGCGGCGATGAAGTCGCGCATCAGCGCGATGCAGTCGGCGTCGTCCAGCACGTCGACCGTGACGCCGCGGCTGCGCAGCAGGGCCTCCTCGCCCAGGAAAGTACGGTTCTCGCCGACCACGACGTGGCGGATGCCGTAGAGCAGGATGGCGCCGCTGCACATGGCGCAGGGCGAGAGCGTGGTGTACAGGACGCTGTCGCGGTAGGTCGCGGCGCCGAGGCGGCCGGCGTTCTCCAGGGCGTCCATCTCGCCGTGCAGGATGGCGCTGCCGCGCTGCACGCGGCGGTTGTGGCCGCGGCCGATGACCTGGCCGCGGTGGACCAGGACCGAGCCGATAGGGATGCCGCCTTCGGCGAGTCCGGCTCGAGCTTCTGCCAGGGCTTCCGCCAGCCAGGTGTGGTGTCCGGCCAGCTCGTTCATGGCCGCGCGCCGGTGGCGGGGGTCAGGCGGATCTCGAACAGCTCGGGCCACAGCTTTCCGGTGACGAACAGGCGTTCGCCGGCGGCGTCCCAGGCGATGCCGTTGAGCACGTCGACGGCGGCGCGCGCCTGGACGCGCTGCACCAGGGCGGACAGGTCGGCATAGCCGGTGACGCGGCCGCTGGCCAGGTCGATCATCACCATCGAATGGGTGGGCCAGACGTTGGCGTACAGCCGGTCGCCGACCATTTCCAGCTCGTTGAGGCCGCGCAGCGGCTGGCCTTCCCAGGTGACCGTCAGGCGGCCGGTCTCGGCCAGGGTGTCGGCGTCGAGGAAGCGCAGCACGGGCGTGCCGTCGCTCATCACCAGGCGCGCGCCGTCGCGGGTCAGGCCCCAGCCCTCGCCGGAATAGCGGAACTCGCGGCGCGGCTCGAAGCTGTCCAGGTCGAACACGAAGCCGACGCCGCTCTGCCAGGTCAGCATGACGAGGCGGTCGTCGACATCGGCCAGGCCCTCGCCGAAGTGCTCGTTGGCGATGGCGCGCTGGCGCAGCACCTTGCCGGTCTCGAGCTCGACCTTGCGCACGCCGGAGCGGCCGTTCAGGCCGGTGCTCTCGTACAGGAAACCGTCGCGGTAGAGCAGGCCCTGGGTGAAGGCTTCGGTGTCGTGCGGGAAGCTGGCGACGATCTCCACCGTGTGCGGCACCGGCGGCGGCCCGCTGGCCTGGGCCAGGGCCTGCGCCCGCACCGGGCCGTGCAGCGCCAGCGCCAGCAAGGCGGCCAGCGCGAAGGCGACGAGGACGGTGGAGCTGCGCAGGGGATTCATGGCCGGAAAGCCTAGCAGGCAGGCGACCCCGACAAGTTTCTGTCAGGAAACGACAACGCAAGGCGGTGGCCGCAGCGCTTGCCCGCGCTGTTGGTGCGCAGGATGTCCGCGCTCGTCCCGACGCCCCATGCAGTCCTTCCGCACGCGGACGGGGCGGCCCTGGGTTGCCTGGAGGTGCGGGCTCCCGGTCCGGCGATGGTGAAGATCACGGTCAGCCCCGGCCCTCTCCCCCGCCCCTCCCCCGCAGGCGGGGGAGGGGAGAAGTGCAGTGCCGTCGCAAGACGGAATGCGCTTGGCTGGAGCAGGCGGGACTGGCTGTCCGTGCTGGCGTCTCCCTGCAGCAGGAAGGGCCAGGACGGACGATCTTGCGCTACCAGGCCGCCTGCTTTCCCGCCGGCAGCAAGCCGCGCGCCTTGGCGCGCAACAGCGGCGCCAGGCGCGCGAACGCGGCCTGCGTGGGGTGCAGCTCGTCGTTCCAGTCCTTCTCGTGCGCAAGCTGGCCGCGCAGGTCGACGTAGTGGAAGGGCGCCGGCAGGGTGTCCAGCACGTCCTCGACGAAGGCGTCGATCAGGCCGCCGGCGAAGGCGCGCTGGTCGGACTCGTCGGGCAGCACGTGCCGGATCCAGCGGGCGATCCAGTCGCCGGCGCTGCGCCTGAACAGGGCGGCCAGGCCCAGTTGCGCGACGCTCAGCTTGATCGGCACGCCCATCCGCTGCGGGTGGTCGTAGCTGTGGCCCAGCACCGGCACGCCGGCGCGCGCCGCAACCTCCAGCAGCCGCAGGTAATGCGTGCGGATCCCGGCCAGCACGCCGGCGCCGCGCACGTGCTCGACCGCTTTGTCCGGCGTGGCCAGGCCATGCGTCTTGCCGAACAGCGGGCGGCCGCGGGTCTTCTCCAGGGCATCGACCAGGTCGTTGCCGCCACCGCTGACCAGCAGCAGGTCGAATCGGAAGGCCTTGAGGTTGCGCTCGATGCGTGCCAACGAGCGGCCGTCGAACATGCGCACCGCGGTGTCGCCGTGCCGGCCCTGGCGCAGGAACACGCCGCCGGCGCTGCGCTCCAAGTGGTCGGCCAGGTCGTGGTAGAGCGGCATGGCCACCCAGGAATCGCCCTCGACCAGCACCAGGGGCGTGTCGTCCAGGCCGGGTCGCCGGCCCAGTTTGCCATTGTGGGCAAGCAGCCGGTGGTGGTTGGCGAAGCGGCCGAAGGTGGTGTGGGTGCTGGCCATGGCGATCTCCTGCGGCGACATGGAGCAAGGTCAGGTTCGGTTGCGCTCGCGACCCGGGCGATTCAGGCGAACGTGCCCGGATGCACCCACACCGACCAGGCCCGGAACCGCGCCTGCGTCCACCAGGCGGTGGCCGGCACCTGCCATTGCCGGTTGACCCGGCCGGCCTCGCTGAGCACCGGTCGCAGCACCTCGCCATTGCGGTCGCGGACGGCGCTGCGTCCGTCGCCTTCCGGCACCAGCACCGCGATGTGTCCGGACTGGTTGGCGTCGGTGTGGCGGGCGCTGAGCACCGCGACGGCGCCCTGGTTGGCGGCGGCCTGCGCGCGGTCCAGGGTGGTGCGCGCCCAACCCAGCGCGGCGCCGTGCCCGGCCAGCCAGCGGTGCAGCGCATTGGCACTCAATTCGTGGACGGTGCGTTCGGGCACCACCGGCAGGGACTCGCCGGCCAGGACGCGGGGCAGGGCGGTGTCGTTCCAGAACACCCGCGGCAGGTAGACGCCGGCCAGGTGGCAGACGTCGTAGGCGTAGATGTTGCAGTAGGTGTTGCGACCCGGCCGGTAGCGTGCCGATTCCTCCACGGCCAGCCAGGCCAGGATCTCCAGCAGGTCGTCCGCGCGCGTCGGCGGCGTGTGCCGCGGCGCTTCGGGTTCGCCCAGCGGAAACGCCCAGTGGCCGGCGCGGTCGCGGCGCGCCTGCGGCGAGGCGGGCAGGTCGACGGCAAGCTGGCTGGTGGTTGCCAGCGCCGGTGCGCGGGGCGCCAGGTGCGCGGCCCAGACATGGCCTTCCAGGTCCAGGCCGTCGACCCGGGTGCCGACCCGCCACCAGCCCGCGCCGACGTCGTCGATGCGCTCGACGGTGTGGCCGCGCGGCAGCACCGCCATGCGGTTGCCCGGGCGCAGCGCCGGTTCGCTGCGCAGGTTGAGTCCGGCCGGAACCACGTAGTGCAGGGCCATGCGCTTCTCGTCAGGGCACCGCGCAGGAGGCGCGGGGTCATGAGAGGGAGTGGCGGCGGGCGCCGCTGTCCCGGTCCGGAGTCGACGATATCCGCAAGGTCCCGGCTGTTCCGCGACGCGCGTTGTCCTGCGTCCGTGACCGGCTCGGGCGTCCTGACGCGAGGCCGGCGCCGCCTGCGGCGCGCTCAGTCGTAGCTGAGCGCCGCCGACTTGCCCCAGAACACCTTGTACGACCACACCGTGTAGGCCAGGATCGCCGGCACCGCGAAGGCGGCGCCGACGCCGATGAAGGCCAGCGAGGAGGTCGCGCTGGCGGCCTGCCACAGGTCGATGCGGTCGACCACCAGGTAGGGGAACAGGCTGTAGCCGAGGCCGGCGAAGGCCAGCACGAACAGCGCCACGGCCAGCACGAAGGGCTTCCAGCTGCCGTAGCCGCGTTCGCGGTCCAGGCGCGCCAGGATGCGGTCGCAGGCCAGGAAGGCGGCGCCGGCGGCGAGCGGGATCGGCGCCAGCCACAGCAGCTGCGGCCAGTCGAACCAGCGCTCGAAGATGCGCGCGCTGACCAGGGGCGTGGCCAGCGACACCGCGGCGATGCCCAGGCCGGTGCCCCACAGCGCCTTGCGCGCCCAGCGCACCGATTTCGACTTCAGCGGGCCGCTGCTCTTCATCAGCACCCAGCAGGCGCCCAGCAGGGCGTAGCCGGCGGCCAGGCAGGCGGCGATCAGCGCCGCGAAGGCGGTCGCCGCCCAGCCGGTGTCGAAGCCCAGGATGTAGCGGCCCAGCATCCAGCCCTGGGCCAGCGCGGTCAGCAGCGAGCCGGCGATGAAGGCGCGGTTCCACAGCGGCTTGTGGCTGGCCAGCGCCTTGACCCGGAAGTCGAAGGCGACGCCGCGCAGGATCAGGCCGGCCAGCATCAGCGCCACCGGCAGGTACAGCGCGGTCAGGATCACGCCGTGGGCGTGCGGGAAGGCGACCAGCAGCAGGCCGACACCGAGCACCAGCCAGGTCTCGTTGGCGTCCCAGAACGGCCCGATCGAGGCCACCATCATGTCCTTCTGCTCGTCGTCGGCGTCGGCCATCAGGATGCCGACGCCGAGGTCGTAGCCGTCCAGCACCACGTAGATCAGCATGGCCAGGCCCATCAGGCCCATGAACACCAGCGGCAGCCAGTAATCCAGGTCCATCAGCGTGCTCCCAGTGCGTTGCGGACCGCCGCCGGCGCCGGCGGCATCGCCTTGTCGCCGGCCATCGCCTTGCGCGCCAGGTGGAACAGCACCCAGACGTAGGCGACCAGCAGCACCGCGTAGATGGACAGGTACATGGCCAGGCTGGTGGCGATCATCGGCGCGCCGACCGGGCCGGCCGCCTCGGCGGTGGTCATCACCCCGTACACCAGGAACGGCTGCCGGCCGATCTCGGTGACATACCAGCCGGCCAGGGTCGCGATCCAGCCGGAGAAGCTCATCGCCACCAGGACCCGCAGCAGCCAGTCCGGAGCCTGGCTGTCGCGGCGGCGCAGCCGCCAGGCGGCCAGCCAGGACACCGCCAGCATCGCCAGGCCGATGCCGACCATCACCCGGAACGCCCAGAACACCGGCGCCACCGGCGGGATGTGCTCGAAGCTGTCCAGGCCGCGGACCTCGCCGTCGAGGTCGTGGGTGAGGATCCAGCTCGCCAGCTTCGGGATGGCGATCTCGAAACGGTTGCTGCGGGTGGCCTGGTCGGGCAGGGCGAACAGGCGCAGCGCGGCGCCGCGCTCGTCCTGCCAGATGCCTTCCATGGCGGCGACCTTGGCCGGCTGGTGCTCGAGGGTGTTGAGGCCGTGCAGGTCGCCGGCCAGGATCTGCAGGGGGATCAGCAGCGCGGCCAGGAACACGGCGGTGCGCAGGGTGGCGCGGACCTCGGCGCCGCGGTCGCCGCGCAGCCAGCGGTAGGCCGACAGGCCGGCCACCAGGAACGCGCAGGTCAGCCCCGAGGCCAGCATCATGTGCGTGAAGCGGTACGGGAACGAGGGGTTGAAGATCACCGCCAGCCAGTCGGTGGCATGCGCCTGCCCGTCGATCATCTCGAAGCCGACCGGGGTCTGCATCCAGGAGTTGAGCGCCAGGATCCAGAACGCCGACAGGCTGGTGCCGAAGGCGACCAGGAAGGTCGCCAGGGTGTGGGTCCGCTCGGAGACTCGGCCGCGCCCGAACAGCATCACGCCCAGGAAGGTCGCCTCCAGGAAGAAGGCGGTCAGCACCTCGTAGCCGAGCAGCGGCCCGGCGATATTGCCGACCCGCTCCATGAAGCCCGGCCAGTTGGTGCCGAACTGGAAGCTCATGGTGACGCCGCTGACCACGCCGAGCGCGAAGCTCAGCGCGAACACCTTGACCCAGGCGCGGTAGGCGGCCAGCCAGTGGTCCTGGCCGGTGGCGCGCCAGCGCAGCTTGAAGAACAGCAGCAGCCAGGCCAGCGCCATGGTGATGGTCGGGAACAGGATGTGGAAGCTGATGTTGGCGGCGAACTGGATGCGCGCCAGCAGCAGGGCGTCGAGCTCAGCCATGGCCGGCCTCCGCATCGCGCGCCTTGCCCTTGCCGGGCAGCAGGCGCAGCTTGTCCTTGAACTCCAGCACCCGCGACACCTTGGCGCCCAGGCCCATCAGGGTCTGCAGGGTCTCCGGCGACAGCCGGCGCACCTCGGCGAACCAGTCGGTGACCTGCTCGATCAGGTCGTGCATGGCGCGCATGCGCGCCTGGGCATGCTGCTCGGCGGGGTCGGCCGGGGTCTCCAGCAGGGCGTCGCGCAGCATCGACAGGGTCGGGTCGATCTCGCGCCGCTGCCGCTCCTCGGCCAGGGTGCGGAAGATCGTCCAGACGTCCTCGGGCGTGGTGAAGAAGTCGCGGCGGTCGCCGGGCTGGTGGCTGGGCCGCACCAGGCGCCAGCCCTGCAGTTCCTTCAGGCCCATGCTGACGTTGGAACGCGACACGCCCAGCGCCTCGACGATGTCGTCGGCGCACAGCGGCCGGTCGGAGACGTACAGCAGGGCGTAGATCTGCCCGACCGTACGGTTGATGCCCCAGCGGCTGCCCATCTCGCCGAAGTGCAGGACGAACGACTGGACCAGGGGAGGGAGGTGCATGGCCTGCTCGTTGTTTCAGAAGTTTCTGAAACTTTAGTCTGCCCCTTGATTCAGGTCAATGCCGGCGGGCAGGAATCGTGCTTGCGCCCAGGGCCGTTGCCGGACGGCCTCTCTCTCGGGCGCCACCGGGGCTGGCGGTGCCGCTGCCGATGTCCCGTGCCAGGGGAACGGGTGCCGCATGCCGACGAACGGCGGCCAAAGACCTCCAATGCGTCGCGCCTGCGGCCGAAGGCAGCGTGCCGCCCGGCGCCCGGGCGCAATCGGCGACAATGCCGCACTCACACCGGTCGTCGCCGGTGCCCAGGCGCCGGGCACCTTGCCCGCGGCCTCGACCACCAAGGGATCCGCAGCTTGAGCACCGTCCAGGCGTCACCGGTACACCCGCCCGAACCGGCCCAGGCCGCGCGCATCGGCGCCTTGCGCCGGCTGTGGCCACTGGTGCGCCGGCACCGCGCCCTGCTGGCCGGCTGGCTGGTGTTCCTGGCGCTGTCCTCGGCGGCGACGCTGGCGTTACCGGTGGCGGCGCGCTACATGATCGACTACGGCTTCGGGCAGACCGATCCGCGTCTGCTCGACCTGGGTTTCCTGGGCCTGCTGGTGGTCGCCGGGGTGATGGCGCTGGCCGGCGCCGCGCGATTCTTCTGCGTCAGCCTGCTCGGCGAACGGGTCGCCGCCGACCTGCGCACGCGCCTGTACGGCCACCTGCTGGAACTCGACCTGGGCTTCTTCGAGCGCACCCGGTCCGGTGAACTGGTCTCGCGCCTGGCCGCCGACACCGAGCGCGTGCAGACCGTGGTCGGTTCGACCCTCTCGGTGGCGCTGCGCAGCGCCGTGATGCTGGTCGGCGCCTCGGCCGCCATGATCGCCACCAGCCCGCGCCTGGCGGGCCTGACCGCCCTGGTGATCCCGGCGGTGATCGCGCCGATGGTGGTGTTCGGCCGGCGCGTCGAGAGGCTCTCCCGGGAAAGCCAGGACCGCATCGCCGATGCCACCGCGGTGGCATCGGAGTCGCTGTCGGCGATCGCCGCGGTGCAGGCCAATGGCCGTGAGGTGCGCGAAGCCGACCGCTACCGCGGCGCGGTGGCGCGCGCCCTGGACACCGCCCGCCGGCGCATCGGCATGACCGCGCTGCTGGCCTTCCTGGGCATCGCGCTCAGCTTCGGGGCGATCACCGCCGTGCTCTGGGCCGGCGCCCATGCCGTGCTGGAAGGGCGCATGGATGCCGGCGTGCTCGGCCAGTTCGTGCTGTACGCGGTGATCGCCGCCGGTTCGGTGGGCGGCCTGACCGAGGTCTGGGGCGAGGTGCTGCGCTGCGCCGGTGCCCTGGGCCGGATCGGCGAGCTGCTGGACAGCCGCTCGGCGATCGCGCCGCCCGCCGAGCCGCTGGCCCTGCCGGCGCCGGTGCGCGGTGCGCTGCGCTTCGAACAGGTCGAGTTCCGCTATCCGACACGTCCCGACGCGCCGGCCCTGCATGACTTCGACCTCAGCATCGCGCCAGGCGAGACGGTCGCCCTGGTCGGGCCATCCGGCGCCGGCAAGAGCACCGTGTTCGCCCTGCTGCTGCGCTTCTTCGATCCGCAGGCCGGCCGCATCACCCTCGACGGCGTCGACCTGCGCGCGCTGCCGCTGGATGACCTGCGCGGCGCCTTCGCCCTGGTGCCGCAGGACGCCACGCTGTTCGCCGCCAGCGCCGCCGACAACATCGCCTTCGGCCGGCCGGAGGCCACGCGCGCGCAGGTCGAGGAGGCCGCCCGTGCCGCCGGCGCCGAGGAGTTCATCGCGGAGATGCCGGACGGCTACGATACCGACCTGGGCGAGCGCGGCGTGCGCCTGTCGGGCGGTCAGCAGCAGCGCATCGCGATCGCCCGCGCGGTGCTGCGTCAGGCGCCGGTGCTGCTGCTCGACGAGGCAACCAGTGCGCTCGACGCGCACAGCGAAGCCTGGGTGCAGCGCGCCCTGGACGGGCTGATGCGCGAACGCACCACCCTGGTGATCGCCCATCGCCTGGCCACGGTGCGCAAGGCCGACCGCATCGTCGTGCTCGATCGTGGCCGCATCGTCGCCGAAGGCCGCCACGCGGACCTGGTCGCCGCCGGCGGCCTGTATGCCGAGCTGGCGCGTCTGCAGTTCCTGGACGGATGATCGCCGCATGCCTTCCGGTCATACTTGCCGGCAGCCCGGTCGACTGCGCGCGATGACTCCCAACTCCCATGCCGGCCTTTGAATACCAGGCCCTGGATGCCACCGGCCGGCGCCTGAGCGGCGTGGTCGAGGCGGACAGTGCGCGCGCCGCGCGCGGCGTGCTGCGCGATCGTGGCCTGGCACCGCTGGCGGTGGATGCCGCGGCGCCTGCCGGGCGCGATGGCGAGCCCCTGCGGCTGCGCCGGCGCGGCCTGCCGGCCGGCCAGCTGGCCCTGCTGACCCGCGAGCTGGCCACGCTGCTGACCGCCGGCCTGCCGCTGGAGGAGGCGCTGGGCGCCCTGGCCGAACAGGCCGAGGACGCCCGCCAGGCGGCCATCCTGGCGACCCTGCGCACCCGGGTCCGGGAGGGCGCGTCGCTGGCCACGGCGTTCGCCGAGCAGCCCGACAGCTTCCCCGAATACTTCCGCGCCTCGGTGGCCGCCGCCGAGCGCAGCGGCCGCCTCGACCATGTGCTGTCGCGCCTGGCCGACCATGCCGAAGGGCGCGAGGCGCTGCGCCGACGGGTCTGGATGGCGCTGCTGTATCCCCTGCTGCTGACCGCCGTCGCCCTGCTGGTGGTGGCCGGCCTGCTGCTCTACGTGGTGCCGCAGGTGATCGAGGTGTTCGACAACCTCGGCCGCGAACTGCCCTGGCTGACCCGGGTCCTGGTCGCCGCTGCCGAAGGTCTGCCGTGGGCCGGGCCCTGGCTGCTGCTGGCCGGCATCGCGCTGGTGGTCCTGGTCCGGTTGTGGCTGCGCGAGCCGGCGCGCCGCGATCGCTGGCAGCGCCTGCTGCTGCGGATTCCGGTGCTGGGCCGCCTGCGCCTGGCGCTGGACACCGCGCGCTTCACGCGCACCCTGGGCCTGCTCGCCGGTGCCGGCGTGCCGATGCTGGAGGCGCTGGCGATGTCCACCCGCACGGTGTCGCTGGTGCCGCTGCGCAAGGCCCTGGAGCGCGCCCAGGCGCGCGTGCGCGAGGGTGCCGGGCTGGCCCCGGCACTGGCCGAGAGCAGGCTGTTCCCTCCGGTCACCTTGCGCCTGGTCGCCAGCGGCGAGCGTGCGGGACGGCTGCCGCACATGCTCGACGAGGCGGCCGCGCACGAGGCGACCCTGCTGGAGAACCGCCTGTCGGCCTTCGTCGCCGTGCTCGGCCCGGCGATGATCCTGCTGGTCGGCGTGCTGGTGCTGGCGATCGTCCTGGCGATCCTGCTGCCGATCTTCGAGCTCAATACGTTGGTGGGTTAGGGACCGGGGACCGGGGACCAGGGACCGGGGACCAGGGACCAGGATTCGGGATTCGGGATTCGGGATTCGAGCCGCGGCGCTCGCCGCAGTCGCAGCACGAGTCCATGGGGTGCGCGCGGTCCGCGGGGTCCTGCGGCGGGTCGGGCAGCAGGGGGTTGGCTTCAGCCGCGCCGGCGGTGCGGCGCTGGCGGGATCCGCGTCGGCAGCGCGACGTTGTGCCACTTGAAGGCCGCCAGCAGGCCGAAGTACAGGAAGCCGAAGGCCAGCACCCGGTGCGGCTGCTCGACCCACAGGCCGCTGCCGGGCAGGCCGAGCTGGCCGACCACCTCGACACCGACGCCAAGGCGCGGCAGCGGCAGCAGGATGGTGACGAAGGCGCCCAGCAGGTAGATCAGCGCCGACATGCCCCAGACCGCGGTCTGCGCCTCGCTGGCCCCCCGTCCGGTGACGATCAGGCCGAACTTGCCCAGGACCAGCCAGCCGAACACCAATACCGGCCACCACTCGCGGAAGGCCAGCATGAAGGCGCCGACGAACAACAGGTAGAAGCCGGTGAACCCGGCCAGCGCCAGGACACGCTTGCCACGCGGCATCACAGGGTTCAGCAGCAGGCCGCCCAGGAAGCCGGCGGCATGGATCAGCACGAACTCGACCAGCATCACCAGCAGGGCGTTGCGCACGCCGCTCTCGCCCAGGGCCAGCGGCGCGATCCACAGGGTCAGGAAGGCGCCGGCGGTGACCGCGTCGGGCCCGGCGGCGACCAGTCGGTGGAGAAAATGCGGGGCCGGCATCCGGCGATAGTGCCGCAAGGCCGGCCCCGGAGGGAGAATGGGGGCGCCGCGGCCGGCCGGGGATGCCCGCCGGCCGCGTCACCGGGCCGCGGTCAGTAGACGTCGTTGACCGTGTTGTTGATGTTGAACTTGCCGGTCGGCGTGATCAGGCGCGGGTCGTCCAGCACCGCCTTGAGCGTGCGGGTGCGGTCGTCGACCACGACGATCGCCGAGCGCTGGTCCTTGCCGTTCCACACCGAGAACCAGACCTCGGTGCCGTCCTGGTTGTACTCGGGCTGGACCACGCGCTTCGGTCCTTCGCCCAGGTTCGCCCACTCGGCGATCGGCAGGACCTCGAAGCCGCCCTCCAGGTTGCCGATGTCGAACACCGCCACGGACTGCGCGATGCTCTCGTCCGGGTGCAGGGGCGTGTCCACCCACAGGTTGCGCGAGCGCGGATGGGTCTTGACGAACAGCGAGCCGCCGCCCTGGCCCTGGACCACCTGCACGGCCTGCCAGGCCTGTTCCGGGTGGCCTTCGGGATCGGTGCCGACCAGGGTGATGTTGGCGTTGCCAAGGGCCGAGGTCACCCAGACGGGGCCGAACTGCGGATGCACGAAGTTCGCGCCGCGGCCCGGATGGGGGATCTTCTCGACGTCCACCAGGGCCACCATGCGCTGTTCCTGGGAGTCGACCACGGCGATCTTGTCGCTCTGGTTGGCGGCGGTCAGGAAATAGCGCTTGGTGACGTCCCAGCCGCCGTCGTGCAGGAAGCGCGCGGCGTTCAGGGTGGTCACCTTGAGGTTGTCCAGGTCGCTGTAGTCGACCAGCAGGATGCGGCCGGTCTCCTTGACGTTGACGATGAACTCAGGATGCCGGTGGCTGGCGACGATCGCCGCGACGCGCGGCTCGGGGTGGTATTCCTGGGTGTCGACCGTGGTGCCGCGCGTGGAGACGATCACCTTCGGCTCCAGGGTCGGGCCGTCCATGATCACGTACTGCGGCGGCCAGTAGGCGCCGGCGATCGCCAGGCGGTCCTCGAAGCCCTCGTACTTGGAGGTCTCGACCGAACGCGCCTCCAGGCCGATCTTGATCTCGGCGACGCGCTGCGGCGGATCCATCCACAGGTCGATCAGGTCGACCTTGCCGTCGCGGCCGATGGTGTACACGTAGCGGCCCGAGTGCGAGACCCGCGAGATGTGCACGGCGTAGCCGGTCTTCAGGATGGTGACGATTTCCTTGGTGTCGCCGTCGATGATGGCCACCTCGCCGGAGTCGCGCAGCGTCACCGAGAAGAAGTTCTCGATGTTCCTGCGGTGCTGCGGACGGGTCGGACGGTCGGCGACCGGCACCAGCAGGTTCCAGCTGTCGCGCATCTCCGCCATGCCCCATTCCGGCGGGTTGGGCGGGGTGTGCTGCAGGAACCGCGCCATCAGGTCGACCTCGGCCGCCGACAGCTCGCCGCCGGTGCCGAAGTTGGGCATGCCGCCGGGCGAGCCGAAGTTGATCAGCGCCCTCAGGTAGTCGGTGCCGCGTGGCTGGGTCAGGTCCGGGGTCAGCGGCTTGCCGGTGGCGCCCTTGCGCAGCACGCCGTGACAGCCGGCGCAGCGCTGGAAGAAGATGTCGCTGGCCTGGGCGAACTCGGCCTCGCTCATGTCCGGGGCGCCCGGCGTGCGCACCTGGCGGACGTCGGCGCCGGCCAGGGTGGTCGGCGCGCCTTCGTAGGCGGCCTGGGCCTGGCTGGTTCCGGGGTGCGCCTGGCCCTGCGCCGGGTCGGGGCTGACCGCCAGCGTGGCGCGCTGTTCGGCGACCTGGGCGACGGTGACGCTGCCGCCGGGGTTGTCCCAGTTGTTCATCACGTGGTTGACGATCGCCGCGACGTCCTCGTCGGACAGATGGCTCATCGCCGGCATAACGTTGTCGTAGTCGACGCCATTGACGGTGATCTTGCCGGTGAGTCCCTTGAGGATCACCTCGATGACCCCGTCCGCGCCCTGCTGCGCGACCCAGTCGGAGTCGGCCAGCGGCGGGAAGGCGCCGGCCAGGCCGGTGCCCTCGGGCTGGTGGCAGGCGGCGCACTGGGCCAGGTAGGCCGCCTTGGCGGTATCTGCCTCCGATTTCGGGGGACGTTCGTTGACGACATCGGCCTGCGCCAGTGCGAGGCCGGAGGCCAGGCACAGCAGGGGCAGGGTGGAACCTGGCAAGCGACGCATCACGGCTCTCCTCGGTAGCCTTTTCCGGATGCCAGTGTCATTGGCCCTGCCGGGCGCCGGCTCTGACCTGGATCAGTCCCGGGCCCGATAGCGTCGGGCGCGCAGGTATCGGACGGTGCCGACGATGCCGGTGATGACCCAGGTCAGGGCGGCGGGTCCGGTGGCGGGGCAGGCTTGCGGCAGCCATGAACGACGAGCGCCCCATGTCCATCCGAATCGTGTTGATCCTCGCAGGCTGCCTGGCCGTCCCGGCGAAGACCGCGGCAGGCACCGAAGCCGGAGCGGCACTGCCGTCGGCGGCCATCGCCGAGCAGGCCGCGCCTTCGGCGGAACGCCCGGATACGCCCCTGGACACGGTCGTGGTGGTGGCCAGCCGCGCGTCGGAGCCGATCAGCCAGGTGGTGGCCAGCGTCTCCCGCGTCGAGCGCGACGACATCGAGCGGCAACTGGTCCAGGACCTCGACGGCCTGGTCCGCTACACGCCGGGCATCGGCGTGGTCAGCGACGCCAACCGCTTCGGCAATCGCGGCTTCTCGATCCGCGGCCTGGAGGGCAACCGGGTGCGCATCCTGGTCGACGGCGTGCCGGTCGCCGACGGCTTCTCGGTGGGCCAGTTCGCCGCAGCCGGCCGCGACCTGGTCGAGCTGGAGGCGGTCGACCGCGTCGAGGTGCAGCGGGGCCCGGCGTCGACCCTGTACGGCAGCGACGCCCTGGCCGGCGTGGTCGCCTTCCGCACCCGCGATCCGGGGGACTTCCTGGCCCGCGTCGACGGTGGCACCTACCTGGGCGGCCGGCTGGGCTGGTCGGGCATCGACGACAGCGTGCTGGCCAGCGCCACCTGGGCGGCGGCCTCGCCGGACGGCCGCTGGGAAGCGATGGCGCTGTACGGACGGCGCGAGGGCGAGGCGGCAGGCAACCGCGCCTGGCGCGAGCGCGACCGGCCCAACCCGGCCGACTGGCGGCGCCAGGCCATGCTCGCCAAGGCCGTGCACGACGGCGGCGACGCCGGCCGCTACACCCTCACCGTCGATGCCGGCCGCGAGGACCGCGACACCGATGTGCGCTCGCTGACCTTCGGACCCGGGCGCTTCGCCACCACTTACCGGCTGCTGGCCGACGACGGCAACCGGCGCAGCCGGCTAAGCCTTGCCGGTGCCTGGCAGCCCGGTCTGGCCTGGCTCGACCAGCTCGACGGCCAGGTCTACGGCCAGCGCAGCCGCACCGTCCAGGACAGCCTGCAGTGGCGGTTGCCCGACGCCGCGACGCCCTTCGAATCCTTGCGGTTCCGTCGTTTCGAGTACGACACCCGGGCCACCGGCCTCGGCCTGGTCGGACAGGCGCGCGCCGAAGGCGATCGCGTCTCGCACTGGCACGTGTTCGGACTGGATGCGGTGCGGCAACGCCACGAAGGCCTGCGCGATGGCCTGGAGACCAACCTGGCGAGCGGCGCCACCAGCACCGTGGTGCTGGGTGAGCGCTTCCCGGTGCGCGACTTCCCGACCTCGACCAGCGACACCCTGGCCCTGTTCTGGCAGGACGAGATCGCCCTGGGCCGGCGTTTCGCCCTGATCCCGGGCCTGCGCGCCGAGGTTTACCGGCTGCGCGCCGATCCGGATGCGATCTTCCGTGAGGATTACCCCGACCTCGAGCCGGTCGACGTCGACGAGGCCCGCCTCACCCCCCGTCTTGCGGCGCGCTGGTCGCCCGGCGGCGGCCACAGCCTGTTCGTCCAGTACGCGCGCGGCTTCCGGGCGCCGCCGTTCGGCGACGTCAACATCGGCCTGAGCCTGCCGACCTTCAACTACGAGGTGCGTCCCAACCCGGACCTGCGTCCGGAACGCAGCGCTGGCCTTGAGCTGGGCTGGCGGCACGTCGGCCGCCACCTGCGCGCCAGCGTCTCGGTGTACGAGAACCGCTACCGCGACCTGATCGAGTCGCGTGCCAACCTGGGTGTCGACCCGGTCAGCGGCGCCCTGGTGTTCCAGTCGGTGAACCGCGACCGGGCCCGCATCCGCGGCGCCGAGGGCGAGCTGCTCTGGCGCCTGGCCGGCCTGTCTGGGCGCCTGGACGGTTTCGAGCTGCGCGTCGCTGCGGCCTGGGCCGAGGGCGACGACACCCGCCGCGACCGGCCGCTCAACAGCATCGAGCCTGGTCGCCTCGCCACCGGCCTGCGCTGGGACCATGGCAGCGGCCTGTTCGGCGCCGAATGGGCGGTGGTCGCCAGCCAGCGCAAGCGCCGCCTGGACCCGGGCGCCGGCCCGGCACCGTTCGCGCCGCCCGGCTGGGTGCGCCACGACCTCTACGCCTGGCTGCAGGCCGGCCGCCATGCGCGGCTCAACCTGGGCCTTACCAACCTGGGCGATCGCCGCTACTGGGAATGGGGCGGCGTCCGCGGGTTGGCGGCGAACGCGCCCGACCTGGGCTTCTACACGCGCCCTGGGCGTGCCGTGTCCGCGACGCTGGCCGTGGAGTGGTGAGGCGCACCGTCGCCGCGGCGACGTCACCTCCGGGTGCTGGCTTCGCGCGCAGGCGGGCGACCGGTGGTCGCCTCAGGATTTCGACACCCCGGGTCAGTGTCGGGACAGGGGACCGGGGACCGGGGGACCAAGAACGGTGGAGCCGTGGAGCCGAAAGCGGGCTCCGGGTTCCGGGAAGCGGGGCTGGGGAAACGGAGCGGAGTCTGCTCCGGTCTCCCTCCGGGACCTGATTGGCGTCGTCTCACAGATCATGATCTGGAACCAGAGATCTGGGATCGGGGTTCCGCAGGCGGAGCGCGATCTGCTCCCCTCCCCTGCGGAAGTGGCAAGAAGCGGCGGTGCCGTCGCACTGGCGAGACGTTCTTGGCAGAACGCCTGAGAGTCGACGCTGATGGGTTTGGGTGAGGGACTGGGGGGCGACGCTTGCGGTGAGCAGCAGCGTTGCCGGATCGGGACGCCCTCCGGCGTGCGCCGGACGGGCGGCTCGAAGAACGACCGGGACGGCCGTTCTTCGACATCCCGTTGAGCAGTCACGGCGTGACGGTGAGCTCGCCCTTCATGATCGCCCAGTGGCCCGGGAACGAGCAGAAGAACATGTAGGAGGTGCCGGCGCTCAGACGGCTGCCCGGGAAGCTGGCCGAGGTCTGCTCGCCGCCGCCGATGATCTGCGTGAAGCCGACCACGCGGGCGTCGTCCTGCGGCACGTAGTGGTTGGCCGGACCGGCCTTGACGCCGTCCTGGGCAACCGACTGCCAGACGTCGCTGGCGGCGATCACCACGTTGTGGCCCATCGCGGTCGCCGGAAGGCGGCCGCTGTGGCTCAGGTTGATGGTCACCTCCGGGCAGGACGCCGAGACGGTCAGCGCCACCTTGTCGAACTTCATGGCGTCGTCGGAATCCAGGTCGATGGTGCAGTTGCCGGCCTGGGCGACGCCGGCGGCGAGCAGCAGGGCGGCGGCCAGGGCGGTGCGGCAGCAGCAGGTCGGTGACATGGCAAGGCTCCTTGTGCGGATGGGAAATCGTGCGCGATCAGTGTCGTCCGGACCGCCGCGGCGGGCACTGACCTGGGTCAGCGCCGGCGCCTCGGCGCGGTCGGCAGCCGCAGCAAGAACACGGTGACCGCGGCGGTGATCGCCAGCAGCAGCCAGCGCACCCCTGGGACCGGAACCGCGAAGGTCGCGGCGAGGCCGATGCTCGGCCAGAGCAGGACCAGGGCGACGCACTTGGCGGCCACCGGCACGCCCCGGCCGGCCTGCCAGCAGCTTGTTGAAAAACGACCTTCCTGGTCGTTTTTCAAGTCGCCCGTCCGGTGCAGGTCCGGACGGGCTCCCGTCGAATCAACTGCTTACGCACTTGCTTCGCCGAGCGGCCATCCATGGCCGCCGCCAGCAGGCTGTTTTTCGACAGCCTGCCGGTCGGCCAGCACCGGGCCGAGCAGGGGCGTGGCCAGCAGCCAGCGGTGGCAGCGTGGCGAGCTGCGCGCGAAGCAGCCCGCCGCCAGCAGGGCGAACGGGGTGGTCGGCAGCAGCGGCAGCACGGCGCCCAAGGCCGCCAGCGCCGCCGCAAGCCAGCCGGCCGTCAGCAGCAAGCAGCGCCCGAGGGTCCGGCCGGGGAAGGTGCGGATACGCGCAACGGGCCCGCTGCCGGAGGTTCCGGCCTGCGCCCTGCTGCGCTCGTCCCGTGCCCCGGCCATCGCATCAGTCCAGCGGCGCCGGGATCCCGCCCTGCTGCAGGGCGCGTTCCAGGCCGAGCCGCCAGGCGCCATGCGCGGGTGCGTGCGCAGTCAGCCAGCCCGGATCGAACACGGTCTCCGCATGGCGCTCGCCACGATCGCACAGCAGGGTGGCGATGCTGGCGGTGCGCCCCTGCGCCACGCACTCGGTCGCCAGCGCCAGGCAGGCAACCAGGTTGGTGCCCGAGGAGCTCCCCCAGCGCCGGCCCAGCGCCTGGGCCAGCACCGCAGCCCCGGCGCAGGAGGCGTCGTCGTCGACCTCGATCACCCGGTCGACCACTTCGAACACGAAGCCGGGTTCGATGCGCGGCCGACCGATGCCCTCGACCAGGCTGCAGCGGCCGGCTGGCGCCTCGCCGCGCCAGCCGGCGGCGAAGGCGCCGTCGCGGGGCTCGGCCACGCACAGCCGGGTCGGCAGACCGCGGTAGCGCAGGTAGCGGCCGATGGTCGCCGAGGTGCCGCCGGTGCCGGCGCCGCAGACGATCCAGTCCGGTTGCGGGTGCGGCTCGCCGGTGAGCTGGCCGACGATCGACTCGGCGATGTTGTTGTTGCCGCGCCAGTCGGTGGCGCGCTCGGCCAGGCCGAACTGGTCCAGGAAGCAGCCTTCGATGTCCGCGGCCAGTGCGCAGGCCTGCGCCGCGCAATCGCTGCCCGGCGCCACCAGGTGGCATTCGCCGCCGAGGGCGTCGATCTCGCGCAGCTTGCCGGGCGCGGTGCCCTGCGGCAGCACGGCGATGAAGCGCAGGCCGAGCAGGCGCGCGAACCAGGCCTCCGAGATCGCGGTGCTGCCGGAGGAGGCGTCGACCACCGCCTGGCCCTCGCGCAGGCGGCCGTTGCACAGCGCGTACAGGAACAGCGAGCGCGCCAGCCTGTGCTTGAGGCTGCCGCTGGGATGGGTGGCCTCGTCCTTGAAGTAGAAGTCGATGCCGGGATAGCCGGGAAAGCGGGCGTGCAGCAGGTGGGTGTCGGCCGAGCGCGCCGCCTCGCGCGCAAGCGCCGCGACCGCGGCATGGACCCAGTCGTGGTTGCGGGTTCGAGCGTGCAAGGCGGCGTCGGGCATGGCGACAGGGTGCCGCCCGGCGGGCGCCGTCGCCTTGATCCAGGTCAGCCGCCGTCGGGCGGCTCAGCCCGGCGCCAGCGCCGTCGCCAGGCCGGCCAGATGATCGAAGTAGCGGTCGATGTAGCTGATGCCGTTTTCCTCGTCGATCACGTACGGGTTCATCAGGGTGTGGCGGAGGATGACCAGGCGGTCGTCGTCGCCGCGGCCCAGGCTGGCCGGGTCCAGATCCAGCGCATCGAGTACCCGGCCGGTGTCGGCGCGGCCCAGGGCGTCGGGGCGCAGGGTGGTGATCGAGCCGAAGAAGGCGCGCCCCTGCACCGGCGCATCGGTGTCGACGCGCAGCCGCTCGTAGAGCGCGCGCACGAAGCGGTTCATCGCCGCCACCTCGCGGTTGCCGGCCGGGTTCAGCGCCAGCGTCACCAGGTTGCTGTCCGGCTCGAACGGAACGCACACGCGCAGCCGCCCGGCCATGCCTTCGGCGAAGCGGTTGGCGGCGGCCCGGAACTGCCGGGCCGCGAACACGCCCTGGGCGAGCAGGCGGCCGAAGTGCCGGTGGTCGAGCGGCAGCACCCGATGGCTGACGTAGACCGCGGCCGCCGCGGCGCCGGACTTGCTGCCCTCCAGCAGGTAGCGGCCGAGCTGGCGCGCCTGCACGGCGGGGTCGTCCTCGTCGCCGTCGAACACGTAGTCGGCGGATTCGCCGAGCAGGGGCATGGCGCGGCGGTCGCGCGCCACGAAGGCGCCGGCACCGTAGGGGATGTAGCCGAGCTTGTGCGGATCGACGGTCACCGAATCGGCCTGGCCGATCGCCGCGTAGGCGGCATGTACGTCTGGCGAGGGGAAGCCGTCGTGCTCGGCCTGCATGGCCACCAGCGGCCGCATTCCGCCTTCGGGTTCGCGGAACAGGCTGGCCAGGTAGCCGCCCCAGGCGCCATCGACGTGCACCGAAAAACCCAGCCCCCGTGCCGCCCAGCGTTCGCGCGCGGCGACCACGCCATCGACCGGGTCGACCGTGCCGAACTCGGTGCTGCCAAGCACCGGCACCACAATCAATACGTCCTGGCCGTGGCGGTGCAGGCGCGACAGCAGATCGTCGAGCGCATCGAGGTCCAGGCGCATGCCGGTCTCCGGCACGGTGAGCAGCTGATCGCGGCCCAGGCCCAGAAGCTTGACGCCCTTGCTCCAGGAGTAGTGCGCGGTGACCGGCGCCAGCACCACGGGCGCAGTGAGCGCCGGGTGCCTGGCGAGGAAGCCGGCCAGACCGAGCTGTTCCAGGCGCTCGCTCTCCAGGCGACCGCGCCAGCGCCGCCGTTCGGGCGGCGACAGGTCGCGCAGGAAGCCCTGCCATGCCGCCAGCAGGGCGATCGAGCGCGCCGGCGCCAGGTTGAAGGCGGCGCGGTCGTCGTCGGGCAGGCCGGGCAGGGGCGGTGCCGCGGCGCGCAGCGCCACCGGGAACGCCTTCAGCGCCAGCGCCAGGCGCAGGCCCTGGAAGTTCGCGACGGTGCCGCCCGAGCACAGGTGGCCGTAGGCGCAGCCGGGCTGCGCCGGATCGGCGCCGAAACCGAGCATGGCCGCCAGCTGCAGTCCCGCCTTGAGCTCCAGGTCGATGGTGACCGGCGCGGCCTCCTCGCTGACGTTGTTCGGGTTGTAGGGCAGGGTCAGCCACCAGGCAGCCAGGCCTGGCAGCAGCAGATCGGAGACCATGTGGCCCAGGTAGCGCGGACTGTGGAAGGGCACCGAGCGCTTCAGCGCCGCCGACAGCGTGTGCAGCTCGCGGCGCATGCGCGCCTCGAAGGCCTGGAACGCCGGCTGGCGGTCGGCGCCGGTCGGGATCGCCGGCGGGTCCTCCGGGTGCAGGTTGCGCCGCCAGTAGACGTGGTCGCGCAGGAACTCGACGACCAGCTTCTCGAGCAGGGCGTCGTTCTCGCCGTACGGACCCAGGAAGCAGGGGTGCAGCAGCGGGTCGCTCATGGCCGCAGCAGCAGCCAGGGCCCGAGCGGATGGTGGGCGCGGGCGACCAGGTACATGCAGGCGAAGCACGCCAGCGCGGCGAGCAGCCAGGGCAGGCGGCGGCCGGCCGGCAGCGCCGCGGCCAGGGCGCGGTGGCCGATCGCCACGTAGAGCACCAGCAGGCCCAGTTTGACGCTCAGCCAGTGGTTGGCGAACAGCTCGCGCGGCAACACCACCAGCAGCATCAGCGCAGCCGTCAGCAGCACGCTGTCGATGCTCCAGCTCAGCCAGCGCATCGGATCGCGGCGCGGCCAGCGCATCCCGGCCAGCAGGGCGCTGCCGCGCAGCGCGAACAGGCCGACGCTGGCGAACACTGCGGCGATGTGCACCGCCTTGATCTGCGGATAGAACTCGATCATCTCGCCGCACTCAACCCGGCGCGCCGTCGGCGCGCGGCGTCAGCCACAGGTACAGGCCACGCAGCACCCAGGGCGCAAAGGCCAGCAGCCAGGCCAGCGCCGCCCAGGCCTGCCAGGCCCAGGTGTCGACCGCCAGTTCGGCGGCGATGCGTGCCACGGCGGTGAGCTGCACCATCGCGAACGCCACCCGGGCCACCGCCGGCATTCGCAGCGGCCGGCCGGAATGACCCTGGCTGACCCGGGTCACCATCGCCACCAGCAGCGAACCGAAGAAGCCCACCGCCAGGGCGTGCACCGGCGCGCGAACGAGCACGAACTCGCCGGTGAAGGCCATCACCAGCGACTGTGCGGTGTACAGGGCGAACGCCATCGGCAGCCAGGCCATGCCGAGGAAGAGCACGCGCAGCAGGCCGGGCATCGGTCCGGCCGGCCAGATGCGCAGCAGCCAGGCCAGACACAGCACGGTCAGCGGCAGGCTGGCCAGCCACAGCCAGGCGTAGGCATGGGCCAGTTCCAGCGCGAGCAGGGCGGCGACCAGCAGCCACAGCGCGGCCAGCAGCCACAGCGGCTTCCACGGTCGGTAGCCGGACAGCACGCAGCTGGCGAAGAACGGCAGCATGCGATGCGCCACGGTCAGGTAGACCGGCAGCAGGAAGCCGAGCATGGCCAGCTTGAACGCCGCGAAGGCCAGCAGGCCATGCCGCTGGGCATGCAGCCAGGCAGCGAAGCAGAGCAGCCCGGCCAGCCCCAGCGACAGCGCCAGGAGCATGCTGCGGGCGTGCCAGTCGGGTGCGCGGGCGCGGCGCAGCACCCCCGCCAGTACCACCAGTCCGGCGATCCAGCCGGCCAGGGTGACCAGCACGCCGAGGTGCAGCAGGTGCGGGTGGCCCCACAGGCCCGCCAGTACCAGCAGCTGGCCGCCGAACAACCCGGCGCCGACCGGCACGTAGTGCCAGCGCGACAGCGGCGGCTGCCCCAGCCAGCGCGGGAACACGGTCAGCAGGAAACCGAAGATGAAGGGCGTGAACACCTGGAAGCCCATCACCAGGGCATGGCCCCAGCCGGCCGGTATCGGCGGCTGCGGCAGGGCCCAGAGCTGGAAGCGCAGCGCCAGCAGCCAGGCGGTCCACCAGGCCATGCCGGCCAGCACGTTGACGGCGCCCACCAGGAACAGCAGGCGGTGCGGCGCGGCGGTCAGCAGGGCCGGCAGCGGCCGATCGAGAGGATGGGTGGTGGCCATGGCGGCAGTGTCGCCGTCGCGGCAGGGTCGGTGCCTTGATCCAGGTCAGCGCGTGGTGGTCGCCCGTGCGCCCAGGCGCATCGCCGGGGAAAGTGGCTTGGGGCTGCGCGCGCTTTTCTCTTCCTCATGGACGAGGCGCCTGGGGAGCGGGCCGTCGCCTGCCATGGTCTGCATCGTTGCCGGTCCAGCGGCACGCGCTGGCTGGGGCGGCCCTCTCCCCCGCCCCTCCCCCGCAGGCGGGGGAGGGGAGCAGTGCGGCGCCGCGGCGAGTTCGAGAGGGCGGGGTGCGGTGCCGCGGCGAGTTCGAGGGGGCGGGGTGCGGTGGCGCAGCGAGTTCGAGTGCGAGGAGTGATGTGCTTCGGCGGGCCCGGACGGGGAAGAGTGCTGTGCTGCAGTGGGCTGGCAGGAAGGATCTGTTTTCCGGGACCACCCAGGAGTCAGTGGTCTGTCGATGGACGGCAGTCCCGACCGCCGCGGCAGGCGTCCGTCCGGCCTGACGCGGACCTGGGCCCCCTCTGATCTGCCGCTTGTACGGTTGCCGCACCGGTCGTCGATGTCCGACCGGCGTGGTCAGGCCGTCAGTCGGCGGACGGCGGATTGCCGGCCCGCGAGCGCACGAACAGCACGGCGCCCTGCGCCTGCGCCGTGGCTTCGTCGCAGGCCTCGGCGCCGGTCAGCCGCGGGCAATGGCGCTGCAGGGTGTCGACATCGAGCAGCTCGGCGATCCGGGTGTGGTTGACGCAGGTGGCGCCGTCCGGGCGCCATCCGGCCTCGAACGCCAGCCCGGGCGCGTCCTGTTCCGGTGCCTGCACGCCGTCGCGGTCGTAGATGTCGATCAGGGTGCCGTCGCGGGTGGCCGATTCGCCGTCGCCGCAGTAGTCGGCGCGGGCGGCGCGCATGCAGGCCTCGAAGTGCGGCTGCAGGGGCTGCCCGGTGGCGGGTGCGGTCCGCCAGGGTTCATAGCCCCAGCGCAGGCACTTGGCCTGCACGCCGCTGACGCAGCTCAGGCTGAAGCGATCGCGGTCGGGCAGGTAGCGCTGCGCCTCGTCCACGGTGCCCTGGAAGAACACCACGTCGGTCTCGCCCTCGGGGTCGGGCGTGCAGAACGGCTGGAAGCGGCGTCGGCCGGGTGCGCGCAGGCGCGCCTGGTAAAGCCACAGTCCCGGGAAGCGGGCCTGCGCGTCCGGCCGGGCGCCGTCGATGCGCAGGGTGCCCAGCCCGGGCAGGTCGATGTCCAGCCCGACCAGGTCGGCGCCGGCCAGCCGGCGCTCGCCGGCGACCAGGCTCAGCTCGGCGCCGGCGACCACCAGGTCGACGTCCATCGCCTGGACGACCGGCAGGCCGGCCGCCAGCAGCAGCGCGAGGGCCGGTCGTCGCATCGCCTCAGCGCAGCCCGGAGACCCGCACCCGGCCCTGGGGCAGGCCGCTCAACTGCGGTTCGCCCGCAGCCGTGGCGCCCTGGCTGGAGCGGCCCTGGAACTTGTTTCCGTTGATGCGCATGCCCTGGAACTTGGTCCCGTTGATGCGCATGCCCTGGAACTTCACGCCATTGACCCGGAAGCCCTGCAGGTTGATGCCGTTGATCTTGAACCCCTGCAGCTTGATGCCGTTGGCCTGGAGCCCGGCCTGTGGGGCGCCGGCGAGGTCGCTGGCGGGAAGGGTGCCGGCCAGCGCCGGACCGGCAAGGACCAGCAGCAGGCTGGTGGTGAGCAGCAGCGTCTTCATGGGGCGTCTCCTACAGGTCAGGGGGGCGGGACGGTCCCGACCCCACACTGGCACCTACGCAGCGACCGCGGGCCGGGGATCATCGCGCGGGCCGGCCGTCGCGCGGCGGAAACATCCCCAGTGCCCAGGCGCCCGGCCGCGCGGCGGGCTGGAGGGCGAGCGCGCGGGCCGGACCGGACCGTCCCCGCGGTTCAGGGCCGGGCGTCGGACGTGTCCTGGGCAAGGTGGCCGGCGGCCACGGCGCGCGCTTCAAGATGGCGCGCGCCGTCTTCGTCGCCGGCCTCGCGCAGCAGCGCGGCGCGGGCGCGCAGGCTGCGGGCCAGCTCCTCGTGGCGGTCCAGGCCGACGCGCGCGAATCCTGCGATGGCCTGGTCGAGCAGCTCTGCGGCCGCGGCCGGGTTGCCGCGCGCCTGTTCGATGCCGGCCAGCAGGCGGCGGCTGCGCAGGATGGTCGCGCTGTCGCCGATGCCGATCGAGCCGGCGTCCGCCAGGGCCTGGCGCAGCAGCGGCTCGGCCTGGTCGACCCGGCCGTTCTCCAGCAGGACGCGGCCGCGCAGGGCGGCAGCCGGAGCGCGCCGGCGCGGATCCACGGCACCGGCCTCGACCAGGGTGCCGTAGCGTTCGATCAGCGCCAGTGCCTGCGCGCGGTCGCCGCGGCCGGAGTGCGCGGTCGCCAGGTTGCCCATCACCGTGCCGGTCATCGTGTGCGATTCGCCCAGGCGCGCGGTGGCCTCCGCCAGGGTGGCTGTGAGCCGGTCCACCGCCTCGTCGTGGCGGCCTGCTGCGACCAGCGCGTGGCCCAGAGCGTTGTCGACCCAGACCTGGCGGGCAGCCGCGGCCTCCGGGCGGGTGGCCAGCAGGGCGTCGGCGCGCTCGCAGTCGGCGATCGCCTGCGCGTGTTGCCCCAGATTGGCGCGGGTCGTGCACAGGTTGACGAACAGCACCGCGGCGTCGGCGCCCAGGCCGCCGCTGATCCGCGCCTCGTCCTCGATCATCGCCTCGTAGTGCGCCACCACCTCGTGGTAGCGGCCGCGCGTCAACGCTTCGCTGGCCAGCCCGGTGCGGGCGTTCTGGCGCACCCTGGCGATCTCCGGGGTCGGCGCCTCCACGGCGTCCAGCAGGTCCAGCGCGCGCCGGCTGTAGCCCAGGGCCTGGTCGAGCTGTCCTGTGCGCAGCAGGTTCACGCCGATCATGTGCAGCACCGAGCCGCGCATCGCGGCATCGCCGACCTGCGGGTGCGCGTCGAGCTCGCGCTCCAGCTGCAGCAGGGCCTCGCGGGCCTCGTCGAGGTGGCCAAGCTCCTGCAGGGCGGTGGCCAGCACCTCGCGAAGCTCCAGGCGGGACTCGGGGGCGTCGGCCAGCGCCGGGTCCAGGCGCGCCAGGGCGGCGCGGATGAAGTCGGCCAGGCTGAGCTGGACGCCGCCGGCGGACTCGGTCGGAATCAGCTCCTCGAACGCCGTCACCACGAAGTCGCGGGTCGCCTGGGCGCGTCGGGCCTGGTTGCGCGCCTGCTCGGCCTGGGCCTCGGCACGCGCCGCCTCGGCACGGGCGATGCCGGCCTGCCACAGCGCGCCGCCCAGGCCGACCAGCAGGGCCGCCAGCACCGCGCCGGCAGCAGCGACCGCCACGGCATTGCGGCGCAGGAAACGGCGCGCCCGATAGCCGGCACTGTCAGCCTTGGCGCGCACCGGCCGGCCCGCCAGCCAGGCGCGCAGGTCCTCTGCGAAGGCGGCGGCAGTGGCGTGCCGGCGCGCGGGCTCCGGGCGCAAGGCCATGGCCAGGATCAGGTCCAGGTCGCCGCGCACCTCGCGGGACAGACGTACGGTGTCGGCCTGCGGTCCGTACACGGTGGTCAGGGACTCGCCGCTGGCCCGGCGCAGCACCTCGCTGGCCGGTGCGGTCGGGACGTCGCTGCCGACCTCGGCGGCCAGCGCGGCCAGGTCGCGCGATTGCCGCCGGTGCGGCAACTGCCCGGTGAGCAGTTCGAACAGCAGCACCGCCAGACCATAGACATCGGCCGCTGTGCCGACCGGCTGGCCCAGCACCTGCTCGGGTGCCGCGTAGGCGGGCGAGAGCACGTGCATGCCGGTGCCGGTCAGGGTCTGGCCGGCGGTGGGTTCCAGCAGCTTGGCGATGCCGAAGTCGAGCAGGCGCGGCTGGCCCGTCGCGTCGACCAGCACGTTCGACGGCTTGAGATCGCGGTGCACCACCAGGTGGGCATGGGCGTAGGCGACCGCATCGGCGATGCGCGCCACCAGCGCGACCCGCTCGCGCACGTCCAGGCCCTGGTGGGCGGCATGCTCGCGCAGCGGCAGGCCATCGACCTGCTCCATGGCGTACCAGGGCCGGCCGTCGGCGGTGGTGCCGGCGTCCAGCAGGCGCACGATGCCGGGGTGGTCGAGCCGCGCCAGGATGTCGCGCTCCTGCCGGAAGCGGCGCAGCAGCGCCTCGGTATCCAGGCCGCGCTTGAGCAGCTTGACGGCGACCTCGCGCTGGAACGCGCCGTCGTCGCGACGGGCGCGCCAGACCTCGCCCATGCCGCCCTCGCCGATCGCTGCGACCAGTCGCCAGGGTCCCACGGTATCGCCGGGCATCAGCGCCGGTCGGGTGTCGCCCGACGCCACCTCGGGCACCGCCTCGACGACGGCGCGGTCGAGCGGTCCGTCGTCGCCCTGGTCGGCCGCCAGCAGGCGCCGTACCTGGCCGGCCAGTGCCGGGTCGGCGTCGTGCAGGGACTTCAGGCGCTGCTCGCGCTGCGCGGGCGACAGCTCGACCAGGGTGTCGAACCACCGCGCCATCGCCTGCCAGTCCTGCTCTGCCATACCCGTGCTCCCGGCCTGCGCCACACCGCGCCGCGGGGAGTGTGCCATCGGCAAGGGTCCGACGCCGCCAGGTTATGGTCCGGTGTCGCCTGCGCAGGCCGGGCGTGGCGAGTAGGCGGGCCAGCGCCGCGGGCCCAGTGTGCCGCTATGCTGCGCGCCCCCTCTGACGACGGCGGCTGTTGCCCGTGCGCCGTACCCGCGATCGCACCGACCCCCCAGGGAGAACGCCTTGACCGATCCGATCCGACACAACGCCGAGCTCGCGGTGCAGCGCCTGCAGGGCCGGGTGCCCGGCGCCTGGGACTTCACGCCCGACAGCCTGGCGGTGGTCGACCGGTTCCTCGCGGCCGCGGCGCCCCAGATCGCGCAACTGAGTGCGGGCGATGCCAGGGCGCTTGCCAACATCATCGGCTGCTACGTGCTGGAGGTCGGCCTGCGCGAGCACGGCGGCGAGTACCAGCGGTTCGCGGGTCGGGAGGAGTCGGTCCTGGTCGTGGACAAGGGGGCGCACCAGGTGGCGCTGACCCCATTCGATACGGTGCGCGCGCGGCTGGCCGGCAGCCAGGGTGCGGCGGTCTCGGTGCTCTATCGAGGCTTTTCCGACAACGTCCGGTCGGCCGCGCCGGGCACCCGGATGCTTCATGGGCTTGATCCGGCGCCCGTCCCTCCGGCCTGATCGGCGTCGTGACTCAGCCCACTGCCGGGCAGCGCGTCGCCAGTGCGACGGCACCGCACTTCTCCCCTTCCCAAGATCTGATTGGCGTGGTGTCTCAGTCCACTGCCAGGCGGCGTATCGCCGATGCGACGGCACCGCACTTCTCCCCTCCCCCGCATGCGCGGGAGGGGCGGGGGAGAAGGCCGCCCCAGCCAGGGCGGGCCGCTGGGTCGGCAACGATGCAGATCATGGCCAGCCCCGACCCTCTCCCCCGGCCCCTCTCCCACAGGGAGAGGGGAGCACAGCGCGCTGCGCTCACGGAACATCGGATTTGGGTCTTGGGTCCCCGATCCTGAGCTGAGACACGACGCTAACGGGTCCCTTCGGTGGGCCCCGCTACCTGCTGAGCGCATGGTGCCTGCGCAGTCCCGGACCCGGATGCGGCAGACGGTCCTCCAGACGCAGAGGGGCGGCCGGAGCCGCCCCCTGCGCCCGCACGGGACGACGATCAGTGGGTTTCGGCGGGCAGCGCCGCCGCCGGCGCCTCGGCCGCCTTGGCCCGGCCGGGCAGCCACAACCGCGCCACGAACACGGCGAGCGCCAGGGCCCCGATGCTGAAGATCACATCGCCCGGCACCCGCATCCAGACCAGCAGCTGGATGATCGGCTGCTGCATCAGGTCCGCCGAACGCGCATACCAGTAGCCGTGCTCGAGCGCAGCGCCGAGCTGGATGATCCCCATCGGCAACAGGGTCAGCAGGGCCATCAGCGACAGGCCGATGTTCAGCGCCCAGAACGAGGTGCGCAGCAGGCCCTCGTTCCACACCGCGTGGGGCTTCATGCCGCGCAGGCAGAACAGCATCAGACCGATGCCGAGCATGCCGTAGACGCCGAACAGGGCGGTGTGGCCGTGCAGCGGGGTCAGATTGAGGCCCTGCATGTAGTACAGCGGCAGCGGCGGGTTGATAAGGAAGCCGAACAGGCCGGCGCCGACCAGGTTCCAGAAGGCGACCGCCACGAAGAACATGATCGGCCACTTGTAGCGGGCCATCCAGGGCGTTGCGCGGCGCAGCGACCACTGGTGGTAGGCCTCGAAGCCGATCAGCGCCAGCGGCACCACCTCCAGCGCCGAGAAGCTGGCGCCCAGGGCGATGACCGCGGTCGGCGTGCCGGTGAAGTACAGGTGGTGCAGGGTGCCCAGCACGCCACCGGCCATGAACACGATGGTGGCGAACAGCACCGCCACGGTCGCCAGGCCGGCGCGGATCAGCCCCAGCTTGGCGAACAGGAAGGCGATCACCGCGGTGGCGAAGACCTCGAAGAAGCCCTCCACCCACAGGTGCACCACCCACCAGCGCCAGTACTCGACCAGGGACAGGTGGGTGTGCTCGCCCCACATCAGGCCGGCGCCGTAGAAAAGACCGATCGCCACGGTGGACAGGAACAGCAGGGCGGTGATCGAGCGCATCTCGCCGCCCTTGCGGATCGCCGGCACCAGACAGCGGCCGACCAGGACCAGCCAGATGCCCAGGCCGGCGAACAGGAACCACTGCCAGAAGCGGCCGATGTCGACGTACTCCCAGCCCTGGTGGCCGAACCAGAAGTTGTGCTGCAGTCCGAGCTTCTGCATGACCGCGAACCACTGGCCGGCGAAGGCGCCGACCACGATCACCAGCAGGCACACCCAGAGCACGTTGACGCCCAGGCGCTGGAAGCGCGGCTCGTGGCCGGAGATCGCCGGGCCGATGTACAGGCCCATGCCCAGCCAGGCGGTGGCGATCCACAGCACGGCCAGCTGGGTGTGCCATGTGCGGGTCAGCGAGTACGGCAGGTACTCGGACAGGGCGATGCCATAGAAGTCGTGGCCCTCGACCTGGTAGTGGGCGGTCAGGGCGCCGAGCAGGATCTGGACCAGGAACAGGGCGATCACCACCCAGAAATACTTGGCGGTGGCGCGCATCGAGGGGGTCACCTTGATGCTGGCCAGCGGGTCGGTGACCGGAGCCGGATGGCCCAGGTCCTCGCGCTGGGTGGCGTAGTACCAGCCCAGCAGGGCGATTCCGGCGATCAGGAACAGCACGCTGAACACCGTCCACATCAGCAGGTGCGGCGGCGGCTCGTTGCCGACCACCGGGTCGTACGGCCAGTTCGCCGTGTAGGTGATCTCCTGGCCGGGCCGCGGCGTCACCGCCGACCAGGCGCTCCACCAGACGAAGGCGGCGAGCTGCTCGCGGTGTCCGGGGTCGGCCACGGTGCCGTTCTTCATCGCGTAGGCGCGGCGCAGGTCGACCATGGCCGGTTCGTCGCCGAACAGGTCGGTGTAGTGGCGGCGCACCTGGGCCATCGCCTCGGCCCGGGCGGCCGGGATCACGAGGGTGTCGGTGGCCGCGTCGTAGCCGTTCACCCGCATGCGCGACTGCAGGCGGGCGCGCAGGCTGGCCTGGACCTCGGTGTCCAGCGCGTCGTAGCCCTCGGCGCCGCGCTCGCGGGCCATCAGGTCGAGCCAGGCACGGGCCTCGCGCTGCAGCCAGTCGGCGGTCCAGTCGGGTGCCACGTAGCTGCCGTGGCCCCAGATCGAGCCCAGCTGGTGGCCGCCTATCGACTGCCAGACCTGGCGACCGGTCTGGATGTCGTCGCGGGTGAGGACGAGGTCGCCGTTGTCGGTGACGACCTGGGCAGGCAGCGGTGGCATCTGCCGGTGGATCTCGGTGCCGATCCATAGCAGGACGGCGAACGAGACGGCCAGCAGCGCAGCCAGGCCGGCCCAGAGCTTGCGGGTGGTCATGACGCGGATCTCCGGATGGGAACGGCGCCATGCTGTGCCGGACCCGGCCGGGCGGCACTGATCCAGGTCAGCCGCTGCGGAGATCGTCGTCGTGCGACCCGGGGGGTTTCAGTCGCGCAGGACGGTCCTCGCCAGCGCGTCCAGTCGCCCGGCATCGAGGATCTCGACGTCCCGGCCGTGCACGGCCAGCACGCCGTCGTCCTGGAGCCGGCGCAGCACCCTGCTGACGGTTTCGGAGGCCAGGCGCAGGTAGTTGCCGATGTCGGCCCGCGCCATCGCCAGCGTGAAGCGCCGTGACGAAAAGCCACGCTCGCCCCAGCGCCGCGACAGGCTGACCAGGAACGCGGCCAGGCGCTCGTCGGCGCTGTGGTCGCCGGCCATCAGCGTGGCCTTGCCGATGTCCTGGCTGAGCAGGCGGAACAGCTGCGCCTGCAGCCCCGGCATGCGTTGCGCAAGGGTCGCCATCATCGGGAAGGAGAACCGGCACAGCATCACGGTGTCCAGCGCCACCGCATTGCAGGGATAGCGCTCGGCGTGGATCGCGCCCAGGCCGATCACCTCGCCGGGCAGGAAGAAGCCGTGCACCTGCTCGCCGCCGTCGGCGTCGATCACGCTGGTCTTCACGGTGCCGGCCCGCACCGCGGCGATCGCATTGAAGGGTTCGCCTTCGGCGAAGATGCGTTCGCCCGGGCGGAACGGGCCGATGTGCTCGACCAGACAATGCAGTTCGGCCAGGGCCGACTTGTCGTAGCCCTGCGACAGGCAGGCGCTGGAAAAGGCGCAGGTGCTGCAGAAGCGGAGCGCGTCGCCGTCGTCGGCAATGGCGCCCGGCGCAGCTGCCGTCATGGCCGGACCCCGCGTCCGCAGGCCGGCGGGATCGGTTGGATTGGTCTGCGCATCGCCCGGTCGCTGTGGCCGTCTGTCCTGACAGGTCCGGATCATACGCAGGGTGGGCGGGTGCTGGCGAACCGGTGCGCGCGCCGGCCATGCTACCGTCGCGGCCGCCCGCCGCCTGCGCCCCCGGATGCCCAAGTCCGTGACCGTGATCGAAGCCCGTTCCCTGCACCTGCGCTATCCGGGCGGCCGCGACGCCCTGAGCGACCTGGACTTCGCGGTCGAGGCCGGCGAGATGGTGTTCGTCACTGGTCGCTCCGGCGCCGGCAAGAGCACCCTGGTGCGCCTGCTCGCCTGCCTGATGCTGCCCAGCCGCGGCAGCCTGCGCGTGCTGGACTGCGAGCCGGCGCGGCTGCGCCGTCGCCAGCGGCCGGCGCTGCGCCGGCGCATCGGCGTGGTGTTCCAGGACCACCGCCTGCTGCCGGCGCTGAGCGTCGCCGAAAACGTCGCCCTGCCGCTGCGCATCGCCGGCGCCAGCGATGGCGAGGTCGACAAGCGGGTGCGCGCCGCGCTCGACCTGGTCGGCCTGGGTGCGCGCGCCCGCAGCGCGCCGGACGCCCTGTCCGGCGGCGAGCAGCAGCGCGTCGGCATCGCCCGTGCGATCGTCCACCGGCCGGCCCTGGTGCTGGCCGACGAGCCGACCGGCAACCTCGACCCGCAACTGTCGAGCGAGGTCATGGCCCTGTTCGAGCGGCTCGGCAGCCACGGCACCACGGTGCTGGTGGCCAGCCACGACCTGCACCTGATCAGGCAGCTTCGCAAGCGCGTGCTGGTGCTGGACCAGGGGCGCCTGGTCGACGACTTCCGGCCGGAGGAGGGTGCCTGACATGGCCGCCCCGCTGCGCCGCCTGCGCCACAAGCACCGCCAGGCCCGGCGCGGCGCCTGGGCGCAACTTCGCGCGCGGCCGTTGGCGCACGGCTTCGCGATCGCGCTGCTGGCGCTGGCGCTGCTGGCCCTGCTGCTGCTGCGTGCCGGGCTGGACCAGTTCCGGCAGCTCGGCGAGCCGCTGGCCGGCGCCCGCACCCTGAACCTGTTCCTGGCCCCGGCGATCGACGCCAGCGGCGCCCAGGCCCTGGTGCGCGAGCTGGCCGCCGATCCGCGCGTCGCCGCGGTCGACACGGTCAGCCCGCAACAGGGGCTGGCCGAGCTGGGGCACGTCGCCGGCAGCGCCGAGGCGCTGGCCGCGCTGCCGGACAATCCCCTGCCCTGGCTGCTGACCGTGGAGCCGGTCGATCGCGCGGCGGCGGCCGCCCTGGCGCCAGAGTGGCGGCAGCGCGCCGAGGTCGAGCTGCTCGCCGACGAACACGAATGGCAGCAGCGCGCGGACGCCGTCCTGCGCGCGTCCCGCGCCGTGCTGCTGGCGCTTGCCGCCCTGGTGGCGCTGGCGGCGCTGCTGCTGGCGGCGGGCGCCGTGCGCACCCTGCGCCTGGAGGGTGCGGTGGAGCGCAGCCTGCAGCGCGTGTTCGGTGCCAGCGAGGCGGATCTGCGGCGACCCTACCTGTACCTCGGCCTGACCTACGGATTCCTTGCCGGGCTGCTGGCCGTGGCGCTGGCGCTGGCGTTGCAGCTCTGGCTGCAGCCGGCGCTGGCGGCGCTCTATCAGGCGTTCGGCCTGACGCCTGCGACGCGCCCCGACCCCTGGCTGGCCGCGGCACCGGTGCTGGCCGCCCTGCTCGGTGCCGCCGGGGCCTGGCTGGCCTGTCTGATCGAGCCGGATCTGGAAGGCGGCGCATGAACACGGCGGCCGCAGCCACCGACCGCCTTCGCCTCGAGCCGGGCTGGAAGCGCGAGCTGGCGCCCCTGTTCGAGACCGAGCAGATGATTTCCCTGCGCAGCTTCCTGCGCAGCGAACTGGCCGCCGGCAAGACGGTGTATCCGCCGCCCGGGCAGATCTTCGCGGCCTTCGACGCGACGCCGTTCGAGGCGGTCCGTGTGGTCATCCTGGGCCAGGACCCCTATCACGGCCCCGGCCAGGCGCATGGCCTGTGCTTCTCGGTACCGCCGCGCGTGCCGGTGCCACCGTCCCTGCGCAACATCCTGGCCGAGGTGCACGGCGACCTGGGTATCGCGCCGTCCGGGCAGGGCTGTCTGATGCACTGGGCGCGCCAGGGCGTCCTGCTGCTCAATGCCGTGCTGACCGTCGAGCGCGGCCGGGCCGGCGCCCACCAGGGACGCGGCTGGGAACAGTTCACCGATGCCGTGATCGCGCGCCTGGACGAGCAGCGCGAGCACCTGGTGTTCATGCTTTGGGGGGCGCCGGCTCGGGCCAAGGGCCGCCTGGTGGACAGCCGTCGTCACCTGGTGCTCAGGGCGCCGCATCCCTCGCCGCTGTCGGCGCACCGCGGCTTCTTCGGCTGCCGGCACTTTTCCCGTTGCAATGCCTGGCTGCAGGCGCACGGAATGCCGGCGATCGACTGGTCGGTGCCGGGCTGATCGCCTGACCGTGCGACCGGCGGCCGGGCCGCAACGCCCCTGCCGTGCCGGCGCAGGTACGGGGCCGGCCGTGCCTGCCTGCGTCGGACCGCCCCCCGGACGGGGCATGCCGACCCGGATTTCCCGCAAGTGTGCTTTCGCGCACGGTCCCGCCCGTCCTGCCGGGCGTAGTCTTGGCCGTCCCACTGCCAGACCGGGCACGCAGACACCATGACCAGTCCACGTCCAGCCGTCCATGTCACCGGCGACCACCCGCGCATCCTCGTGGTGGACGGGTCCAAGGTGGTGCGCATGATGATCGGCAAGGTGCTGGCCCGCGATGTGCCCGCCGCCGAGGTGGTCGCCTGCGGGACCGGCGCCGAGGCCCTGCAGGCGCTGGATGCCGGCCCGGTCGACCTGGTGATCACCGCGCTGCGGCTTCCCGACATGGACGGCCAGGCCCTGGCGGCCCAGGTGCGCGCCCTGCCCGGCCAGCCCTTCATGCCGATCGTCGCGGTCAGCGGCGACGTCCAGGAGCGCCTGCTGGAACGCTCGCTGGGCGACGACATCACCGACTACTTCGACAAGTCGCTGGGCTACGAGGCGCTGTCCGCATTCATTTCCGGCCATGTCGGCGGACCCGACCCGACCGGCGGCCAGGTCCTGTACATCGAGGACAGCCGCGTGGTCGCCATGGCCACGCGCCGCATGCTGGAGCGGCACGGCCTCAAGGTGCACCACGTCACCAGCGTCGAGGACGCTCTGGCCCTTCTGGAGACCGACCGCGCACGCACCGGCATGCCGGCCTGCGACCTGCTGCTGACCGACGTCTACCTCAAGGGCGGAATGACCGGACACGACCTGCTTGCGCAGGTGCGGGGCCAGCTGGGCTGGGGCCGCGACCGCCTGCCGATCCTGGTGATGACCGGCGACGAGAATCCGGACAACCAGTCGGCCCTGCTGCGCGCCGGCGCCAACGACCTGGTCGAGAAACCCATCGAGGAGCGCCTGCTGGTCACCAAGGTGCTGTTCCAGTTGCGCGTCGGCCGCCTGCTGCGGGCCCGTGCGAGTGGCGGGCGGGCGACCGCGCCGCCGGATGCCGCCCTGGCTGCCTGACACCGTCGGCCAGCCGGCCGTCCCGATCTTCCGGATCCTGGGGCGCAAGCCGGACCGCCGGCCCTGTCGCCTCGCCTGGCCGGCGCGTGTCCGGACACGCCAGGCAGCCGAAAGTGCGGCAGGCGATCCTCGTGCGGCAGCTCGGTCTGCTCCCGCGGTCTTCCCGACCTGGTGCCGATGAGCAGCGCTCGGTCATCGAGCCACCGCCCCGCACCGGGAGCGCGCGCCCGCTCGCCAAGTGCCGCGTCCTCGTGAAGCATCCGGGCTAGAATCCGGCCGATCACCCCGGAATTCCGGATCATGACCCAGACCCTGATCGCGATCCTCGTCGTGCTGGCGCTCAGCCACTACGCGCCGGAGTTCACCCGGGTGCGTCGTTTCGACTGGCTGCCGGCGTGGGCGGAGCGCGCCCGGCGCCTGCTGCCCGAGCGGTCCTGGTCGGGACCGGGCCTGCTCTGGGCCGTGCTTGGCCTGCCCTTGCTGGTCGTCCTGCTGGTCCAGGGCCTGCTGGCCAATCCGGGCGTACCGGCGCTGCTGCTGCTGTTGTTCGGCGCGGCCGCCCTGTTCTACGTCTGGGGGCCGCGCGATCTCGATCGCGATGTCGAGCGGATCGCCGCCACGCCGCCCGCCGAGCAGCCCGCCCAGGCCGCCACTCGCCTGGCCGCAACGCCCCCGGCCCAGCCCGGCGATGCCGCAGGCATGGTGGCGGCGGCGGCCCAGAAGCGCTGGTTCGGTCCCTTGCTGTGGTTCGTGATCCTGGGCGCCGTCGGCGCCGTGGGCTACCGGCTGCTGCAACTCGCCGCCGATGGCGATATCGAGTCGCTGACGGCGGAGCAGCGTGCGGCCGCGGGTCGCCTGCGCGACCTGCTCGACTGGCCGGTGGCCCAGCTCATGGTGCTGGCCTTGGCCGTCGCCACCGATTTCGACCAGGTGCTGACCACCTGGAAGGCGCGCGCCGCAGCCGCCGGCGGCGCGCTGGCCATCGATCCCGGCCTGGTGCCGGCCGCAGCTCGCACCGCCGTTCGTGCCGACCTGGCCGAGGCGGGCGAGAGCGAACTCCCGCCCGACGGCGAGCCGGGCAGCCTGGATGCCGCCCCGGTCCTGCGCGATGCCCTGGCCGTCATTCGCCGGGTGCTGGTGGTGTGGCTGAGCCTGCTGGCGCTGGCGGCGCTGGCCAGCCTGCTGGCCTGATCGATCCGGGGGTTGTCGCCTGCGGCGCGGCGGGCCAGGTCAGGCCCGGACGGTCGCCGGCACGCGGCCGCGCGCCGCGCCAGCGACGATCCTGAAGCCTGTGCCGACCGGCCGGCGTGGCCGGTCGGGTTAGCATGGGCGCCTGCAAGCAATCGACACGGGAGTCTTTATGCGCGTTGCCACCCTCGGATTCGTCCTGCCGGCCCTGCTCGCCGGCCTGCTGACCGCCTGCGCCACGCAGGCGCCTCGCCAGCCAGCCGCCGAGTCCCCGCCGTTCACCATCGAGCGCTTCCGCGACGAGCGCAAGCTCGGTGAAGGCGTGCACACCCTGGTGCTGGACAATCCCTACGGCGAGATCCATGTGCGCCAGACGTCGGCCGGTGCGCTGGCCATCCAGGGGGCCGAGCAGCGCATCGGCGAGGTGCCTCGGATCGCCCGGCTGGACTGGTTCGAGGCCGAGGGCCGCCAGGGCCTCCGGGTACGCTACGCGGAGCACGATCCGGAGACGCCGGCCAATCCTCGCCTTGGGCGCGTCGACCTTTACGCGTTCGTGCCGCCCGGCCTGCGGCTGGATCTGCGCACCGATTTCGGCGCGATCGTCGTGCGACGTATCGATGATGAGGTGACGGCGCGCAGCCGCAGCGGCGGCATCACGGTTGCGGCGCGCGGTGCGATGGACCTGGAAACCCGGGAGGGCCAGGTGCGTGCCTGGACGATGAGCGCGGACTGGCGCGGACCTGTCAGGCTGGTGGGTGGCGCCGGCGTGCTGGTCGACGTGCCCCTGTTCGCGCCCATCGACCTGCAGGCCGATGCCGTCGACGGCATCCGTGCGGACTTCGACGTCGACAGCATCGTCCAGGATGCGAACGGCCGTTGGCAGGCGCGACACCGCATCGGCGACGCCAGCCTGCCGCTGCGCATCGAGAGCGGCGCCGACATCCTGCTCCAGGGACTGACGGTGCGGCGCCCCTGAGAGGCGGGTGAGATTCGGCTTGCCGGCTCCGGTCATGGCAGGTCGCCCGCCGCCGCGGCTGCCGATGAGGTCGACCTGTACTGGGCCCGTCCAGTGTTGCGCCGGGAGGGCGAACCGAAGCGCGATCGGCACGGTCGACTTCAGCGGGCCGCCAGGCTGGCGCCGGCCGATGTCGCCCCCTGGCTCGGGAGCTTCGCAACCCTGCCGCGCGTGGGCCGAGCCCGATCGCGGTCACCCCTGCGTGCCGGTCGGTAGATCATGCGGCCCTGCTGTCGGCCGGGCAGGGAGCGAAACCCGGCCGGCTGGTCCGGGGCGCGAGGCCCGAAACCGGCAGGTGCCCCGGAAGCGAAGCCTGACGGCACAACCTGATTAGCGTCGTGTCTCAGCCCAGGATCGGGGACCAAGGACCAGGACCCGGTGTTCGGTAAGCGGAGCGCGCTGTGCTCCCCTCTCCCTGTGGGAGACCTGATTAGCGTCGTGTCTCAGTTCAGGATCGGGGACCAAGGACCAGGACCCGGTGTTCGGTAAGCGGATCGCGCTGTGCTCCCCTCTCCCTGTGGGAGAGGGGCCGGGGGAGAGGGCCGGCACTTGCCATGATCTGCATCGTTGCTGGCCCAGCGGCGCGCGCTGGCCCAGGCAGCCCTCTCCCCCGCCCCTCCCCCGCAGGCGGGGGAGGGGAGACGTGCGGTGTCGTCGCACTACGTAAAGCTGCCTGGCAGCGGGCGGAGACACGACGCCAATCAGGACGGCGCAAGGGAGGGCGCCCCTGGGGCGCGGCATCGGAGCCGGAAACCCGGCTCCGGCCAGCCGATGTGCGACCACGGTGAGCGCGGTCACTGTTGCGCAGGCCGCCGCTGTGCTATCACTGCACTTCCTGTAACTGTCCAGCACTCCCGGGAGGGGTCGTGAATCTCGTAAAAAGCCTGTTGGCCGGCGGCATTGCCGCGGCCGTGTTTCTGAGTGCGCCGGTCACGGCCTCCCAGGACGTAGACAATCCGGGCGCGGCCAAGTCGCCTGTCGCAGCCAGCACCTCCGAATTCCTCGGCACGGTGTACCCCGAAGTCCTGTCGATCGACGTCCACAACGACCCGATCGGCCTGGAATGGCAACCGGGCGACCCGGTGCGCGAAATCCCGCGCCAGCACTGGGCCGACCCGCAGGTGCTCGCCGCCAACGCGCGGATGCCCGTCAACGAGCCGCAGGCCGATCCGCTGGTCGAGCGCCAGCAGGCCTTCGACGCCGAGAACGCCGGCGGCCGTGGCGGCAGCTTCACGACGCCGCTGCAGAACTACGAGGGCGCGCCGGGTACCACCTTCCCGCCCGATCCCACCGGCGACATCGGCACCACCCAGTACGTCCAGGCGGTCAACGCCTCGGGCGGCACCCGGGTGCGCGTGTTCGACAAGGTCACCGGTACGATGCAGGCCAACTTCATCCTGACCACCACGCTGCAGGGCACCAATCCCTGCAACTCGGGCCTGGGTGATCCCATCGTCCTGTTCGACAGCATCGCCAATCGCTGGGTGCTGACCGAGTTCTCGCCGCAGGCGGGTCGCGCCCTGTGCGTCTACGTCAGCGCCAATGCCGACGCGGCCAACACGGCCAGCGGCAACTGGTTCCGCTACACCTTCGTGATGCCGTCGTTCCCGGACTATCCGAAGTACGGTGTCTGGCCCGATGCCTACTACGTCACGGCGAACGAGAGCGGCACCGCCGGCTCCCGTCCGGTCTACGCCTTCGAGCGCACCCAGATGCTGTCCGGGCAGCCGGCGCGCTTCGTGCGCCTGACCGTGCCCAACCTGGCCGGCTTCAGCTTCCAGTTGCTGACGCCGGCCCACTTCGTCGGCGACACCCCGCCTCCGGCGAACGCCCCGGGCATCTTCATGCGCCACCGCGACGACGAGGCGCACAACGCCGGCAGCAACAACCCGGCACAGGATTTCCTGGAGCTGTGGCAGCTCAGCATGAACTGGGCGCCGAATCCGCCGGTTGGCACGCTGACTCCGGTGTTCCAGGTGCCGGTCGCCGAGTTCAATTCGCGCATGAACGGCCTGACCGCGTTCAACGCCTTCGCCCAGCCATCAGGCCAGCGCCTGGATCCGCTGCGCGAGCCGGTCATGAACGTGCTGATGTACCGCAACTTCGGCAGCCATGAGTCGCTGGTCGGCAACCTTGTCACCAACACCCTGACCGATCCGCAGATCCGTGGCGCGATCCGCTGGTTCGAACTGCGCCGTTCCGGCAGCACCGCCAACACCGCCTGGCAACTCCACCAGGAAGGCACCTATGCGCCGGCCGACGCGGGCGGCAACATCGACCGCTGGATGGCCGGTTCGGGTATCGACTCGGCGGGCAACATCGCGATGGCCTACAGCGTCGTGCGCCAGAACCCGGGCATCTTCGCGGGCCTGCGCTACATCGGCCGCCTGGCGTCCGATCCGCTGGGCGTCATGACCACCGGCGAAGCCAACATCGTCGACGGCGAGCGCAACCAGGGCGCCGACCGCTGGGGCGACTACCACCAGATGGGCGTCGATCCGGTCGACGGTTGCACCTTCTGGTTCACCGGCGAGTACATGGGTCCGGCCGGCACCACCAACAACACCCGCATCGCCAGCTTCCGGCACGCCGCGTGCGGCGAGCCCAGCTTCACCTTGGCGACCTCGCTGGCGCAGGCCTCGATCTGCGCGGCCAGCCCGCCGGCCAACGCGCCGCCGATCCAGGTCACCGTTGGTTCGGTGTCGGGCTTCACCAACCCGGTTGCGCTGTCCTTCAACCCGGCGCTGCCGACCGGCATCACCGGCTCGCTGACGCCGGCTTCGGTCAATCCGCCGGGCAGCTCGGCCCTGGCACTGACGGCGAATGCGGGTGTCGCGCCGGGGGCCAACACGGTCACCGTGCAGGGCACGTCCGGCGCCATCACCAAGACCACCGACGTGGTGCTCAACATCGCCACGGCGGCGCCCAGCGCACCGGCACTGGTCAGCCCCGCCAACAACGCCACCAACGTCATTCTGCAGCCCACCCTGACCTGGGGTGCGGCAACCCAGGGCGTCGACTACGTGGTCGAAGTGGCCAGCGACGCCGCCTTCAACACCATCGTGTTCACCGGCAACGTCAGCAACGGCACCAGCATCGCGGTGGCCGCACCCCTGGCCTCCAACACCACCTACTGGTGGCGTGCCCGAGCGGCCAATGTCTGCGGCAACGGCGGCAACTCGACGGTGTTCAGCTTCACCACCCAGCCGGCCCCGGGCGACTGCGCCGCCGGCGCCACGCCCTTCAACGTCTTT
>JAHCAT010000018.1 GCA_019634735.1 Lysobacterales bacterium
CTCCGCTCACCGACCACCGAGTCCTGGTCCTCGGTCCCCGATCCTGAGCTGAGAGACGAGGCCGATCAGGTCTGGGCAAGGGGAGAAGTGCGTGCCGTCGCACCGCCGGCAAGCGACTGCGAAGCGCGCTGGCCGCGACGGGCCGCGCTGCGGCGGGCGTCGGGTCCGCGCGATCAGGGCAATCGGGAGCCTTCGACCAGCGGGGCGGCGATGCCGCGGATCAGCGTGGCCAGTTCCGGAAGGAACTCGCGGAAGGCGCTGGTCTTGCGCCAGAACAGGGCGATCGTGCGGGTCGGTGCCGGGGCCTTGAAGCGCAGCAACGCAATGTCCTCCGAGGTCGCCACTGGCGGCTGCACCGCCAGCAGCGGCAGCAGGGTGATGCCGACGCCGGCCGCCACCATCTGGCGCAGGGTTTCCAGGCTGGTGGCACGGAAGCCGCTGCGTTCGGCGGCACCGGCCAGCCGGCACACTTCCAGGGCCTGGTCGCGCAGGCAGTGGCCGTCCTCCAGAAGCAGCACGCTCTCGCCCTCGATGACCTCGGCCGGGACCGGCCGGTCGCGGCGGGCCAGCGGATGCGCCAGCGGCACCGCCAGCACGAAGGGCTCTTCGAACAGCACGTCCTGCTGGAGCTGGTCGTCGTGTACCGGCAGGGCCAGGACACCCGCATCCAGGCTGCCCTCGCGCAGGCCGCGCAGCACTTCCTCGGTCTTCTGCTCCAGCAGCAGCAGCTCCAGCCGAGGCCAGCGCGCATGGATGCGCGGTACCACATGCGGCAGCAGGTAGGGCCCCAGGGTGGGGAACAGGCCGATGCGCAGGGTGCCCGATTCCGGGTCACGGGCACGGCGGGCGATCTCGCGGATCTGGTCGGCCTCGCGGACGATCGCCCGGGCCCGCTCGATCACCTGGGCGCCGATGTCGGTCAGCAGCACCTGGCGGGGACTGCGCTCGAACAGTTCGACGCCCAGCTCGTCCTCGAGCTTGCGCACCTGGGTCGACAAGGTGGGCTGGCTGACATGCACCGCCTCGGCGGCCCGGCCGAAATGGCGGTGCTCGGCCAGCGCCACCAGGTAGCGAAGGTCGCGCAGGTTCACGGGCATCGCCTCCTGCTGCCCGGCCGTGCCGCACCGGAGCGCCCGCCGGGGCGACCGGCGAACGGCGCAGGCGCGTGCAGGGCCGGTGGCGGCATGGCGATCAGGCCGCCCGCGCCTCGGGCTGGCCGGCCTGTGCCGGCGCCGCGCTGCGGATCAGGTGGTCGAAGGCGCTGAGGGCCGCCTTGGCGCCCTCGCCCATGGCGATCACGATCTGCTTGTAGGGCACCGTGGTGACATCGCCCGCGGCGAACACGCCGGGCAGCGAGGTGCGGCCGGCGGCATCGACCTCGACCTCGCCGCGCGGCGACAGCGCCAGCGTGCCCTTCAGCCATTCCGTGTTGGGCAGCAGTCCGATCTGCACGAAGATGCCGTCCAGCACCAGGCTGCGCGACTGGCCGCTGGTGCGCTCGGTGTACTCCAGGCCGGTGACCTTGTTGCCGTCGCCCAGCACCCGGGTGGTCTGGGCGCTGACTAGCACGTCGACGTTGGCCAGACTTCGCAATTTCCGCTGCAGCACCTCGTCGGCGCGCAGCTTGCCGTCGAACTCGATCAGGGTGACGTGGGCGACGATGCCGGCCAGGTCGATGGCCGCCTCGACGCCGGAGTTGCCGCCGCCGATCACCGCCACCCGCTTGCCCTTGAACAGCGGGCCGTCGCAGTGCGGGCAGTAGGCGACGCCGCGGTTGCGGTACTCGTCCTCGCCGGGCACGTTCATCTGCCGCCAGCGCGCGCCGGTGGCCAGCACCACGGTGCGCGCCTGCAGCGTCGCGCCGGATTCCAGCTCGACGCCGATCAGGCCGCCGGGTTCGCCGGCCGGGACCAGGGCGCGGGCGCGCTGCAGGTTCATCACGTCGACCTCGTAGTCGCGCACGTGCTGTTCCAGCGCGGTGACCAGCTTCGGGCCCTCGGTGTGGCTGACCGAGATGAAGTTCTCGATGCCCAGGGTGTCCAGCACCTGGCCGCCGAAGCGCTCGGCGGCGATGCCGGTACGGATGCCCTTGCGCGCGGCGTAGATCGCCGCGGCGGCGCCGGCCGGGCCGCCGCCGACCACCAGCACGTCGTAGGGGGCCTTGTCGCGCAGCGCCAGCGCGGCGCGCTCGGCGGCGCCGGTGTCGAGCTTGGCGAGCAGCTGCTCGACGGTCATCCGGCCCTGTCCGAAGTGCTCGCCGTTCATGTAGATGGTCGGTACCGCCATCACTTCGCGTCGCTCGACCTCGTCCTGGAACAGGGCGCCATCGATCGCGATGTGGCGGATGCGCGGGTTGATCACGCTCATCGCATTGAGCGCCTGGACGGTGTCCGGGCAGCTCTGGCACGAGAGCGACATGAAGGTCTCGAAATCGTAGTCGCCGGGCAGGTTGCGGACCTGCTCGACCACCGCGTCCTCGAGCTTGGGCGCGACGCCGCCGACCTGCAGCAGGGCCAGCACCAGGGAGGTGAATTCATGACCCATCGGGATCCCGGCGAAGCGGACTTCGACATCGGTACCGGCGCGCCGGATCGCGAACGAGGGGCGCAGGGGCGCCTCGCCGTTGCGAACGAGGGTGATGTGGTCGGACAGCGAGGCGATGTCGGACAACAGGGCCTCCAGCTCGCGGGAGGACTCGCCGTCGTCGAGCGAGGCGACCAGCTGCATCGGCTGCGTCACCCGGGCCAGGTAGGCCTGCATCTGCGATTTCAGTTCGGCGTCAAGCATGGCGGCGCTCCGGGATCGGGGTGTCGGGAAGAGAAGGCGGCACCCGGGCATTCCGGATGCCGCCTGACCGAAGGGTGCGGGCCGGCGGGTCCCGCGGCGCGCGGCTGCATGGCTGTCGCCGCGCGCGCCCTCAGGGTTGGGGTGGCGTCGGCGTCAGATCTTGCCGACCAGGTCCAGCGACGGCTTCAGGGTCTTCTCGCCTTCCTTCCACTTGGCCGGGCAGACCTCGCCCGGGTGGCTGGCGACGTACTGCGCGGCCTTCAGCTTGCGCAGCGACTCGGTGACGTCGCGGGCGATGGCGTTGTCGTGGACCTCCATGGTCTTGATCACGCCGTCGGGGTTGATCACGAAGGTGCCGCGCAGGGCCAGGCCCTCCTCGTCGATGTGGACGCCGAAGGCGCGGGTCAGCTGGTGGGTCGGGTCGCCGACCAGCGGGAACTTCGCCTTGCCGACCGCCGCCGAGGTCTCGTGCCAGACCTTGTGCGAGAAATGGGTGTCGGTGGTGACGATGTAGACCTCGGCACCGGCCTTCTGGAACTCCGCGTAGTGCTCGGCGGCGTCCTCGACCTCGGTCGGGCAGTTGAAGGTGAAGGCGGCCGGCATGAAGATCACGACCGACCACTTGCCCTTCAGGCTGGCCTCGGTGACCTCGACGAACTTGCCGTTGTGGAAGGCCTGCGCCTTGAACGGCTGGACGGGGGTGTTGATCAGGGACATCTGCGGACTCCTGTGTGCTTCAGGGGTGGAGAAGGACGGCTGATAGGCAGCGGATGCCATCGTAGGCCGTGGCGATTGATACATCAAATCGATTCGCGGCATGAAAGTGATAGACAGGGACTATTGAGTCCCCCCTCCGGGGAGATTGCCCGCCGGTACGGCCGCCTGCTCTACCATGGCGCCATGCCCAGCCGTTTCAACAGCTTCCGCGAGTTCTACCCGTACTACCTTTCCGAGCACCGCAATCCCACCTGCCGGCGCCTGCACGTGGTCGGCAGCGGCCTGATCGTGCTGCTGGTGGTGGCCGTCGTGGCAGCGCTGCTGTCGCCCTGGTGGCTGCTTGCGGTGCCGGTGCTGGGCTACGGTTTCGCCTGGGTCGGCCACTTCGTGTTCGAAAAGAACCGGCCGGCCACCTTCACCCATCCGCTGTGGAGCCTGATGGGCGACTGGGTGATGTTCAAGGACGTGCTGACCGGCCGGATCCGCCTCTGAGGTCGCGGTTCGGCGTTCGGGATTGGAGCCGGGACTCGGGAGCCGGGACTCGGGACTCGGGACTCGGGACCCGGGACCCGGGACCAGGGACCAGGGACCAGGGACCAGGGACGAGGGACCAGGGGAAATGCGCCCCTCCCCCTTCTGCTTGGCATGCGGCGCAGGCCGGGTCGCCGCGGCATTCGTGTGCGAATGCCGCGGCGGAGTTGACGCGGCCTCTTGCCCCGTTGCGGTGGGCGGCTTCAGGCGCCGGCGCCGACCTCGGTATCGGCCAGGGTCATCAGCGACGCCGGTCCGGCCTCGATGCAGGCGGCGTGGCAGTCGGCGCGCGGCAGGATGCGGGCGAAGTAGAACGCAGCCAGTTCGCGTTGGGCGCGCTTGAACGCCTCGCCGCGGTCGGAGCGCTCCGCCGCCGCGACCCGCTGCGCCCAGCACCAGGCAAGCATCACGTAGCCGGAATAGAACAGGTAGTCGTAGGCCGCGGCCGGCGCCACGGCCGGATCGCCGGCCGCCTGCTCGGCGATCGCGCGGGTGAGCCGCGCCCATTGGTCGGTGCGGTCGGTCAGTGCCGACAGCAGGTCGGCCAGCGCCGGGTTGTCGGCCTCCATGCGGCAGAACGCGCCGATCTCGGCGAGGACGGCCTTGAGCCCGGCGCCATCGGCCAGCAGGGTCTTGCGGCCGATCAGGTCGAGCGCCTGGATCTGCGTGGTGCCCTCGTAGATGGTGGTGATGCGCGCGTCGCGGGCGATCTGCTCCATGCCCCACTCGGCAATGTAGCCGTGGCCGCCGTAGACCTGCTGGGCGTGGTAGGCGCATTCGACGGCCGCCTCGGTCAGCAGCCCCTTGCAGATCGGTGTGAGGAAGCCGACCACCGTCTCGGCCGTGGCGCGCTCGGCGGCGTCGCTGGCGTGCGCGGCGACGTCGGCCTTCAGCCAGGCGTACAGCGACAGCACCCGGCCGCCCTCGGCGAAGGCCCGGCAGGTCATCAGCATGCGCCGGATGTCCGGATGCACGATCAGCGGGTCGGCCGGCCTGTCGGGATACGCCGGCCCGGCCGGCGCGCGCATCTGCAGGCGGTCGTTGGCATAGGCCAGGGCGTTCTGCCAGGCGCGCTCGATCAGGCCCAGGCCCTGGATGCCGACTGCCAGGCGCGCCGAGTTCATCATCAGGAACATCGCTGCCAGGCCTTTGTTGGGCGGTCCCAGCAGCCAGCCCTCGGCGCCGTCGAAGTTCATCACGCAGGTCGCCGATCCGTGCAGGCCCATCTTGTGCTCGATGGAGCCGCAGCGCACCGCGTTGCGTTCGCCCATGACGCCGTCGCGGCCGACCTTGAACTTGGGCACCACGAACAGCGAGATGCCCTTCACACCGGGCGGCGCGTCCGGTAGCCGGGCGAGCACCAGGTGGACGATGTTGGGCGTGAAGTCGTGCTCGCCGGCGGTGATGAAGATCTTCTGGCCGCTGATCGCATGGCGGCCGTCGCCGAGCGGCTCGGCGCGGGTCTTGAGCAGGCCCAGGTCGGTGCCGCAGTGGGGTTCGGTCAGGCACATGGTGCCGGTCCAGCGACCGTCCACCAGCGGCTGCAGGAAGGCCGCCTTCTGCCAGTCCTCGCCGTAGTGACGCAACGACTCGATGGCGCCGTGGCCGAGCAGCGGGAAGGTGCCCCAGGCGACGTTGGCGCCGTTGATCATCTCCTTGAACGCGCCGTCCAGAACATAGGGCAGGCCCTGGCCGCCCTCCTCGGCGGGGGCGGTGATGCCGCTCCAGCCGCCTTCGGCGAACGCGGAGAAGGCGTCCCGGAAGCCCGCCGGGGCGGTCACTTCGCCGTCGCGCCAGGTGCAGCCGGCGTCGCCGCCCTGATACAGCGGCGCGATGACCTGGTCGCAGAAGCGCGCGGCTTCTTCCAGCACGGCGTCGACCAGTTCGGCGCCGGTCTGGGCATGCGCCGGCAGGCCGGCCAGGGTATCCGGGGCGGAAAGAACCTCGTGGATGACGAAGCGCAGGTCGGCCTGCGGGGAGCGGTAGGCATTCATGGTCGGGTCCGGACGAGGCGCGAGGAGGGGAAAATCAGCGGTAGACGCCGGCCAGGCCAGGCACCGGCAGCAGACGGCTGCGCCAGGCGACCTGGAAGCGCTGGTTGCGCGGCTCGCTGGCGACCACGCGACCGGCCACGTGGTAGGCGTGCTCGCCGGCGTCTGCGGCAATGCCGGGGCAAGGCAGGGTGTGATCGAAGGGTTCGGCGCTGGTCGGCGGCACGTCGATGCCGGGCGACAGCGTCACCGGACCCAGCGCATTGCCACCCAGCGTCAGCGTCTCCAGTTCCAGGCTGGCGTAGCGCATGCGCACGGTGGAGTGGTTGTGCAGGCGCAGGCGCAACTGGCACTGGCCGGCCTCGACGCGCAGTTCCTGGATGCTGACCGTCGGTGGATTGATGCGTTCCTTGGGCCGACCTGCGGTGCAGGCGACGAGCGGCACCAGAAGCAGCAGCATCAGCAGGGGGCGCAGGGGCATCGCTGGGTCTCCATACGGGCCCGTAGAGTCTACCCCGGACGCCACCGGGCAGTGCCGGATCCACCCTGAGCGCACTGGCCTCCTGTCGGGCTCAGCCGAGCTGGCCGCGCTGGCGAAGTTCGCGTTCGATGTGGTCGGCCAGGGCATTCACCCAGCCACGACTCTGCCAGCGCGCCATCAGCCGGGTGGCCAGGCGCATCGGTGCGCTGCTGCGGGCCAGCAGGTGGTCGATGGCATGCGGCAGCAGCGCATGGATGCGGCCGCGCAGCAGGCGCCGCAGATGCCGCATCCGTTCCCCGGGGATGGTCGGCCACGCGGGCATGGGCAGTGGCTGCGCCGCACTGCCGACCAGGGGCAGCACGGGCAGCCGGCCCCGACGGTCGGCGTGCCGCGCGCGCAGGGCGTCCGGCCAGCGCGCGAACAGCGGGTCGCCGCCGGGCAGGCGCAGGTGGCGCTCCAGGAAGCGTTGGCAGTTCAGGCGGCCCAGCCGGAAATCGTGGACCCGGAAGCTGCGGTCCAGGAAGCCGCCGAAACCGTCCAGCACGCCGCCGGCCAGGGGGTGGTCGGCGCGTACCCCGTCGATGCGTCGCGAAGGCGCCACCATGTGCCGGCTGGCCATCGGGTCGTCCTGGGCGGTGACCAGTTCCTCGGGCTTGAAGCGGGTCTGGTTCTTCATGGCGACGAGCAGCGCCCGCGCCAGGTCGAGCAGACCCTCGGGGACCGGCTCGCCGGGCCGGAAGCCGACAATGTCGGGGAACGGGTCGATCGACACCAGGCTCCGGCCGGCGACCGGCGTCCGGGGGCGCACCGGTGGGCGACCGACCAGCAGGCCGCGGCCCAGCGTGAACGGCTGGTTGTCCAGCATGCCGCCATCGACGGCCAGGAAGGCCAGCGTCTCCGGCGCGGCGTGCGCGCCCCAGTGAGGTGGCAGCGGGTGCCAGCGCCGGCACGCCGGCGGCTCCTCGTCGGGTCCGGCCGGGAACGGCCACAGTTCGTTGTCGTAGTCGACGACCGGGCGGACCAGGGCGCGCGGCGGCAGGGCCAGGGGAAACGCCCCCGAGGCCAGCGCAGCCTGCTGGAGCCGGGTCCAGCCAGGGCCCAGCATCGCCCAGTCCAGCACGGTGTCGGCGCCGGCAGGGTCTGCGCTGTCCGCGCCCAGGCGGAAGCGCAGCGCTTCGGCATGCCGGCGCATGCCGTGGCCCGGCCGGGGCAGGGACTCCGCTTCCGCCTCGCCGAAGCCCAGGTTGTAGGGGACACCGCGCAGGTTGGTGATGGTGAACGCCAGGTCCACCCCGGCGCCAGCCCAGGCTCGGGGCCGGCCGCCGGCGCCCGCAGGCAATGCCGCGGCGGCGATCTCGTCCAGGCTGCCGCCGTTGAGCAGGGACAGCAGCCGCTGCTCGCTGCCCAGGTCGTCGGGGGCGAGCAGCGCGTCGGCGTCGATCCGGTTGACCCAGCTGTCGAACAGGGCGTTGTCGGGCACGGCCGGCCCTGGATCGTCGGCATGGGCCGGCCGGTGCGGCCGGCCGGCCAGGATGCCTGCGAGGATGCCGGCGGTCATGGCACCGCCGGACGCGCCGGTGAGGCTGGCCAGACGAACCCGGTGCGGGGCCGTTCCGGGACCGTCGGGCTGCGCCTCGTGCCAGCCGTCCAGGGCCTCGACCAGGAAATCGACGACGCCGGCCGTGTAGGCGCCGGCCGACACCGCGCCGGCCATCACCAGGCCGAGTTCGTGGACTGGCGGCGAGTCGTCGGACGTGATCATGGCCGCCATGGTACGTGCTGCGGCTTTCGCGACGGGTCCCGGCGCGCGACACTGCCGCCATGGATTCTTCAGCCGAAGGTGTTCGCGTCGACGTGTGGCTCTGGGCGGCGCGCCTGTACCGCACGCGCGCCCTGGCCAAGGCGGGCGTCGCGGCCGGCCGGGTCACGGTCGGTGGCGTCGCCTGCAAGCCCTCCCGACTGCTGCGCCCCGGCGACCGCCTGGTCGTCGAGCGCGAAGGCGAACGTTTCGAACTCGAAGTGCAGGCCCTGTCCGACCGCCGCGGCCCGGCGCTGGTGGCGCGCACCCTGTACCGCGAGGATCCCGCCTCGGTCGCCGCCCGGGAGGCGGAGCGCGCCCGGCGCGCCGCCGAACGCGCCGGCTACCGGCCGCCCGAGGCACGCCCGGACAAGCGCGCGCGCCGCCTGATCCGCGCCCTCGGAGACTTTGACGCAACCTGACCCGGACGTTTCATGAGGCCGCGGCGGCCGGCGATCCGCGCGCCGCGGCGCGACCTGCACCTGTCAAGCAGATCGATGCAGGGTGGACCAGCCCTCACTGTCCGGCGTGGCTCCACCCGCACCACGACGCGGCGTCGGCGGCCACGCCAGGCGTGCTCATCAAGCCGCCAGGACAATGCCGTACACCTCTCGACCCGCTGAGGGTGGCGGGCGGGCCTCTTCAGTCCGTGGCAGCCGGGATCGACCCGCTACCCGCCGGCGACGGCACGCGTCGCGCAGCCTCAGGACTCGCCCGAAAGCCACGCCAGGAATCGATACCAGGCCCAGGCGAGCAGGCAGGCCAGCGGCGTCGCCGCGAGCAGGCCAGCGGCCGCTTCCAGTTCGCGGCTGCCGCTCCGGGCGGCCTGGTCGACCGCAGTCGTCAGCCACGGCGCGAAGCGCAGCACCAGCGCGATGTTCGCGAGCATGGCGACCACGAACAGCGGCAACACGGTGATCGCGAAGATTGCGCGGCCGGGCTGCCGGATTCGCGCGCGGCGCCAGGCGATCGTCGTGACGATGCCATACAGGAGCGCGACGAAGAGCGAGATCAACGCGGTGCCGAACGACATTCAGGGTGCCTCGTACGGTGGCCCGGTCGTGGCGTGCGAGGCGGAGGGCGCCCGTTCTGGACGAACCTCAACCGCCCAGGCGGTCGCGCAGCCAGGCCCGCGCCACCGTCCAGCGCCGGTGCACGGTGCGCTCGTCGCGACCGATCACCTGACCGATCTCGGCCATTTCCAGTCCGCCGAAGAAACGCAGCTCGACGACGCCGGCCAGCTCCGGGTCGATCTTCTCGAGCGCCTGCAGGGCCTCGTCGACCTCCTGCAGGCCGTAGTGCTCGGGGATCGGCAGTTCCAGGCTGGCATGGAAATCCTCGCGGATCCAGCCGCCGCCGCGCTTGCCGGCCTGGCTGCGGCGGGCGTCGTCGACCAGGATCTGGCGCATGATGCGGGCGGCGCCGTTGAACAGGTGCCGGCGGTCGCTGAAGTTGACGTGCCCGGCGCCCAGCAGGCGCACGAACATCTCGTTGACCAGGGCGGTGGGCTGCAGGGTGTCGTGGCCGCGGTGGCCGCGCAGCTCGGAGGCCGCCAGGGTGCGCAGGTCGCCGTAGACCATCGGCAACAGCTCGGCCAGCGCCGCCTGGTCGCCTTCCTGCCAGCGCGCCAGCAGCCCTTGCAGATGCTCGGTGTCCGCCATCGCGCAGCTCCCTGTCCTTCCCCTGGGGTGATTCTACGCCCGTGGCTCAGTCGGCCGGCGTGACCTGGTCGCCGGAAAGCTGCGCCAGTGCCAGCGTCGCCTGGCGGGTGTCCCAGGCCGCCTCGCCGAGGCCGTCGCGCAGCTGCGCCACCACGCCGGCAAGGGCGGCCGCCAGGTCGTCCGGGGTGCGGTCGTGCCGGCGCAGGCAGTCGATGCGATGCCAGGCCAGCGCCGGTGCCCGGAAGCGGTCGTCCCCATAGCGCGCGGCGGCGGCGCGGAAGCCGTCCAGCGCGGCCTCCAGGTCGCCGCGGGCGCACGCCAGCCGGGCACGGGCATGCTGCACGCGCGGAAAGTAGGCGCTGTCCGGCCAGGGGGCGATGATCGCCCAGGCTTCGTCGAGGTCGGCCGCGGCCTGGTCCAGGCGTTGCAGCCCGAGCAGGGCGGTGCCGCGGTTGTTCAGCGCGGCGGCCACATAGGCGTTGTCGTCCCCGAACACGGTGCGCAGGATCGGCAGCGCTTCGTCGAGCAGGACCTGCGCCTCCGCGAACCGGCCAAGTCGGATCTCCATCAGCGCCAGGTTGTTGAGCTTGATCCCGACGTCGCGGTGGTCGTCGCCAAGGGTGCGGCGCAGGCGGTCGATGCCTTCGCGGTAGTTGGCGCGCGCCTCCTCGTAGCGATGCAGGTCGGTCTGCTGGTCGGCGAGCTGGGCCAGTGCCCGACCGTAGTCGGGATGATCCACGCCGAAGGCCAGGCGGTACGCGGCCACCGCCTGGCGGGTCCGCTCGGCGGCCTGTTCCGGCCGCTGCAGCACTTCCAGGGTGCCGGCGCTGGTCAGCAGGGCCTCGCTGAAGAACGACGGGTCCTGGTCGAACAGCCGGTTGCGCAGGGCCAGCAGCCGGTCCTGGGCCTGCACGGCCTCTTCGAAGCGCCGCTGATTGAGCAGGCTGCCGGCCAGGGCCGACAGCGCGTGGGCATGGGCCAGACCGTCGCCGGGGCCCAGGCGCTCGAGGAGACGCTGCGCCAGGTCGTGGTGGCGAAGGGCGTTGTCCTGCCAGTTGCCGTCGGTGTCGGCCTGGCTGGCCGCGGCCAGGATGCGTGCCAGCTGGGCGCGCTGGGCGCGGTCGTCGGGATCGAGCAGCTCGAGCGCCTGGGCGTACAGGGCACGCGCCTCCGGATACAGGCCGATGCTCTGGTAGGAGCGCGCCACCGTGGCCAGCAGGCCGGCGCGGGTATCGGCGGGCATGGTGGCGGCGCCCGCCACCCGGCTGGCGCCCAGGTCGAGCAGCTCGCGGGCCGTGGTGTCGGCCTGGGGCTGGATCCGCGGGTCGGCGGCACTGAACATCTCCTGCATGAAGCCGGCGATGGCCTGGGCCTGGTCGCGCTCGACGCGGATCTGCCGGTTGCTGGCGGCGAGCTGCACCAGGTGCCAGACAGCGCCGGCGAACAGCAGCGTCAGGGCGATGCTGGCCACCTGGTTGCGGCGCAGGAACTTGCCAGTGCGGTACAGGATGTGGCCGCGTCGCGCGCGCACCGGCAGGCCGGCCAGCCAGCGTTGCAGGTCCTGCACCAGCGCGGCGACCGTGTCGTAGCGGTCCTGCGGCGACGGCGCCAGGGCCTTGCCGAGGATCCGCGCCAGGTCGCCGCGCAACTGCCTCAACAGGCGTTCGGGCGAGGCGCGGCGCAGGCTGGCAAGGTGCCGGGCGCGCTCGGGATCGGCGGCAAGCAGGGCCTTGAGCGCCTGGTCCGGGCGGGGCACGGTTGCCGTGGCGTCGGCGCCGGCGCGCGACCGTGCCTCGTGGGCGGGGATGCCGCTGAGCAGTTCGAACAGCACCAGGCCCAGCTGGTAGACGTCGCAGGCGGTGCTGACCGGCTCGCCGCGAATCTGTTCCGGGGACGCATAGGCCGGTGTCAGGCTGAGCGTGTGCAGGGGGCCGCCGGTCTCGTCGAGCAGGCGGGCGATGCCGAAATCGAGCAGGCGCGGCTCGCCGCTGCCGTCGACCAGGATGTTGGCCGGCTTGATGTCGCGATGCACGACCAGGCTGCGGTGCGCCGACTGCACGGCTTCGCCGACCCGGGCCAACAGTCGCGCCCGGGCGCGCAGGTCGAGCCGGCGGCCATCGCACCAGGTGGTGATCGCCTCGCCGCGGACATGCTCCATGGCGAACCAGGCCTGGCCTTCGTCGGTGAAGCCGCCGTCGACCAGACGGGCGATGCCCGGGTGGCCGAGCCGCGCCAGGATGCTGCGTTCGCGAAGGAAGCGCTGCGCCAGCACCGGCGTGTCGGCGCGGATCAGCTTGAGCGCGACCCGCTGCTCGAAGCCGCCGTCGACACGCTCGGCGAGATAGACCACCCCCATGCCGCCATGGCCGATCACGTCGATCAGGCGGAACGGGCCGATGCGCTGGCCGATCCGGCGTCTTGCCGGCGGCAGCCGCGTCGGCTCGGACCCGCCGGCCTCGCCGCTGAGTCCGGTTTCGGTGCAGTCGACCTGGACGAGCAGGGCGCGGACCCGGGCCAGCAGGTCGCGGTCCTCGCCGCAGCGCTCGGCGACCAGCGCCGCGCGGGCGGCGCCCTGCGGCTGCGCCAGCGCGTCCTCGAGTATCTCCAGAGCCCTGCGTTCCACCGTCCCGCCCCTTGCCGGTCCGTGTCGGCACCCGTTGCGGGCGCCAGAGGCCATCATGTCAGGTTTGCGTCCCGGTCTGCGTAGGAACCTCAGGAAGGACGGAAGAGCTCCGGGCTGCTAGCGTGGCTCGGCGGCGCCCGAGCCGCCGTCCGATCCCCGCCTCTCACGGAGTCAAGGTCATGACCGATTCGCGTCTTCCCGCCCGCGGCCTGCATGCAGGCACAGAACAGCCCAAGCCCGGCGACAGTCCGGAACCGGAGCCGACGCCGACGCCGAAGACCCCGGACTTTCCGAACGGTCCGCGCTGATCACAGCAGGGCACGCAGCCGGTACAGCGCGGCCAGTGCGTCGCGCGGGCTGAGCGCATCCGGGTCGAGATCGCGCAGCGCCTGCTCGGCGGCCGACGGCGCTGCGGCCGTGAACAGGCTGAGCTGGCCCTGCGCAGGTGCGCCGACGCCGGCCGCGGCCTGGCGTTCGAGGCCGGCCAGCACGGCGCGCGCCTGCGTCACCACCGTCGCCGGCACCCCGGCCAGGCGCGCCACCTGCAGGCCGTAGCTGCGGCTGGCCGGACCCTCCTTGACCGCGTGCAGGAACACCAGGCGCTCGCCGTGCTCGACGGCATCCAGGTGCACGTTGGCGATGCCCTCGTGCTCGCCGGCCAGGGTGGTCAGTTCGAAGTAGTGGGTGGCGAACAGGCACCAGCAGCGGTTGGTGGTGGCCAGGTGCACGGCGATCGCCCGGGCCAGCGCCATGCCGTCGTAGGTGCTGGTGCCGCGGCCGATCTCGTCGACCAGCACCAGTGAGCTGGCGCTGGCGTTGTGCAGGATGTTGGCGATCTCGGCCATCTCGACCATGAAGGTGGACTGGCCGCGCGCCAGGTCGTCGCCGGCGCCGATGCGGGTGAAGATGCGGTCCACCGGCCCGATCCGCGCGCTGCGCGCCGGTACGAAGCTGCCGATGTGTGCGAGCAGCACGATCAGCGCCACCTGGCGCATGTAGGTGCTCTTGCCGCCCATGTTCGGACCGGTCACCACCAGCATCCGGCGGTCCGCATCCAGGCGGATGTCGTTGGGCTCGAACGGGCCGTCCAGAACGCGCTCGACCACCGGATGGCGGCCGCCCTCGATGGCGATTCCGGGCGCTTCGTCGAGCACGGGACGCACGTAGTCCAGGGCGCCGGCGCGCTCCGCCAGGGCCGCCAGCACGTCCAGCTCGGCCAGTGCCTGCGCTGCCCGGCGCAGCGGGTCCAGGCGGTCGGCCAAGGCGTCGATCAGGTCTTCGTAGCGCGCGCGCTCCCGCATCAGGGCGCGCTCGCGCGCCGACAGCGCCTTGTCCTCGAACGCCTTGAGCTCCTCGGTCACGTAGCGCTCGGCGTTCTTGGTGGTCTGCCGGCGCGTGTAGTGCGCCGGCACCCGGGCGTCGTGGCTGCGGCCGAATTCGATGTAGTAGCCGTGCACCCGGTTGTAGCCGACCTTGAGGGTGGCGATGCCGGTGGCGGTGCGCTCGCGCGCTTCCAGCTCGGTCAGCCAGCCGGCGGCGTCGGCATCGATCCGTCGCAGCTCGTCGAGTTCCGCATCGAATCCGGCGGCGATCACGCCGCCGTCGCGGAGCAGTGCCGGTGGCGTCTCCACCAGAGCCGCGGCGAGCAGCGCGAGGCTGGCGTGCTGGTCGCCCAGCGCATCGAGCAGGCTGGCCAGCAACGGACTGTCGTCCTCGACCGCCAGGATCTCGCGCAAGGCCGGCAGCAGCGCCAGGCCATCGCGCAGCGCCGCCAGGTCGCGCGGCCGGGCCGAGCGCAGCGCGACCCGCGACAGGATGCGTTCCAGGTCGCCGCAGCCGCGCAGCAGGTCCCGGAGCGACTGCTCCCGGCGCGTTTCCTGCAGCCAGGCCAGCGCCTGCTGGCGCTGCGCGAGCACGCCGCGGTCGCGCAACGGGCGATGCAGCCAGCGGCGCAGCAGGCGGCCACCCATGGTGGTCACCGTGCTGTCGATGACGCCGAGCAGGGTGTGCTCGCGGCGGCCCTCCGGATGGCTGTCCAGCTCGAGGTGCCGCCGGGTTGCGGCGTCCAGGGCCACCGCCTGCTCGGCGACCTCCAGGGTAAGCCCGGTGAGGTGGGGCAGGGCGGTCTTCTGGGTGTCCTGGACATAGGCGAGCAGCGCGCCTGCCGCGGCCACCGCCAGCGGCGCGTCGCTGCAGCCGAAGCCGCTCAGGTCGCGGGTCCCGAAGAACCGGCACAGGGCCGACTGCGCGCCCTCGGGGTCGAAATGCCAGGGCGGCCGCTGGCGCAGGCCGGCCAACGCCGGCAGCCCATCCGGCAGCGTCACGCCCTCGGCGAGCAGGGTTTCCGCGGGCGCCAGCCGCGCCAGCTCGGCGGCCAGGGCCGGCGGCCCGTCCAGCTGGGCCAGGCTGAAGCGCCCGGCTGCCAGGTCCAGCCAGGCAAGGCCGTAGCCGTCGGCGCCGGCATGGATGGCGGCCAGCAACTGGTCGCGACGCTCCTCCAGCAGCGATTCGTCGGTGACCGTGCCGGGCGTGACGATGCGCACCACCTTGCGTTCGACCAGCCCCTTGCTGGCGGCCGGATCGCCGACCTGCTCGCAGATCGCCACCGGTTCGCCCAGGCGGACCAGCCGTGCCAGGTAGTTCTCGGCGGCGTGCACCGGCACACCGGCCATCGGGATCGGCGCGCCGGCGCTGGCGCCGCGCTGGGTCAGGGTGATGTCGAGCAGGCGCGCCGCCTTGCGGGCGTCGTCGTAGAACAGTTCGTAGAAGTCGCCCATCCGGAAGAACAGCAGGATGTCCGGGTGCTCGCGCTTGGCCGCCAGGTACTGGCGCATCAGCGGCGTGTGCTGGTCCAGCTCGGAATCGGTGATGGCCACGGAATGGTCGGTCGCGAGGGGGCGGCGCTACAGTGGCGCGGCCCGCCCTTGTACCGTGACCGCCGATGATGCTCAAGCCGGCCGACGACGACCTCGACGCCCTTGCCGACCGCGTGGCGGCGGCGCTGCGCCGGCGTGGCTGGCGCCTGGCCTGCGCGGAGAGCTGCACCGGCGGCTGGCTGGCCAAGGTGCTGACCGACCGCGCCGGCAGCTCGACGTGGTTCGAGGGCGGCGTGGTCGCCTATGGCAACGACGCCAAGCAGGCCCTGCTGGACGTGCCGGCGCCGTTGCTGGCCAAGGTCGGCGCGGTCAGCGAGGCCTGCGCCCGGGCGATGGCGCTTGGCGCGCTGCGTCGTTTCCGCGCCGACCTGGCGGTGGCGATCACCGGCATCGCCGGGCCCGGCGGCGGCAGCGCCGACAAGCCGGTCGGCACCGTCTGGCTGGCCTGGGTCGGGCCGGGGCCGGCGATCGCTGCCCGATGCCATCGCTTCGAGGGCGACCGCGACGTGGTGCGCCGGCAGGCGGTTGCCTGCGCCCTGGCCGGCCTGGAGGAACGGGCCTGAACGCGCCGGCGCCACGGCGCGAGCCGCACATCCTGCTGATCCTGCTGGCGCTGGCGGCGCTGCTCGCCCTGCTGCTGCCCTGGCTGCCGGCGGGCAGCTTCACCGCCGGCGAGCCGGTGTCGATGGCCAGCTACCAGGCCAGCGAGGCGCCGGTGACGGCGCGGCTGTTCGCCGGGCCCGGACAGGGCACCGGCTTCGTCAATCTGCTCTACGAGGGCTTCGTGTCCGGCGGCCGCAGCAGCGCCGCGATCGGCGTGATCGCCTTCGTGCTGATGGTCGGCGGCGCGTTCGGCGTGGTCCAGGCCAGCGGCGCCATCGACCGCGGCCTGGTACGCGTCGTCGGCGCCACCGCGGCCCGGCCGGGCCTGCTGCTGGCCGCGCTGTTCGTGGCCTTCTCCCTGGGTGGCGCGGTGTTCGGCATGGGCGAGGAAACCATCGCCTTCCTGGCCCTGCTGCTGCCCTTGCTCGACCGCCTGGGTTACCGCCGCGAGGTCGGCGTCATGGTCACCTACCTGGCCAGCCAGGTCGGCTTCGCGAGTTCCTGGATGAACCCGTTCAGCGTCGCCGTCGCGCAGGGCGTCGCCGAGCTGCCGCTGCTGTCCGGGGCGCCGCTGCGGATGGCCGCCTGGGCGACCCTGACCACGGTCGCCCTGCTGCTGGTGCTGCGTCATGCCGCGCGTACCCGCATGGCTCCCGTGGACTCCGGGCCGGTCCCACAGGCGGTCCTGGCGTCGGCGGCGCCGGCGGGGACGGAGCGCCTGCACTGGAGCGATCGCGCCATCCTGCTGGCGGTGGCCGCTGCCGTGGCCTGGATCGTCTGGGGCGTCACCGCGCGCGACTACTACATACCGGAACTGGCCAGCGTGTTCGTGGCGCTGGCCATGGTGGTCGGCGCGCTGGCGGTGGCCGGCGGCCGACTAAGCGCCAATGCCGCGGCCGAAGCCTTCGTGGACGGCGCCCGCGCGCTGCTGCCGACCGCCCTGGTGATCGCCCTGGCCAAGGGCCTGGTGATCCTGCTGGGTGGCACCGACCCGCACCAGGTGTCGGTGCTGAACGCCTGGCTGCACGGCCTGGCCGGCGCGCTGGCCGATGCGCCGCCGGTGCTGGCCGCCCAGGGCATGCTGGCCGCGCAGTCGGGCTTCAACCTGCTGGTCACCTCCGGCTCGGCGCAGGCGGCGATCACCATGCCGCTGATGGCGCCGCTGGCCGACCTGGTCGGCCTGACCAGGCAGGTCGCGGTGCTGGCCTTCCAGTTCGGCGACGGCCTGACCAATGCCCTGACCCCGGTCTCGCCGACCCTGATGGGCGTGCTCGGCGTCGCCGGCCTGTCCTGGACGCGCTGGCTGGCGCTGGCCTGGCGCATCGTCGCCACCACCCTGCTGCTCGCCGCCGGCTTCATCGCCTGGGCCGTCCTCACCGGCTACGCCTGATCCCCGCCCAGCAACCCGGCCACCCACACGCCCAGTCCCCGCTCCCCACGCCCCGCTTCGCGCCTCCCGCTCCCCGCTCCCCGCTCCCCGCCGCTTCCCGCCGCTTCCCGCCGCTTCCCGCCGCTTCCCGCCGCTTCCCGCCGCTTCCCGCGTCTCCGCTTCCCCGCTTCCCTGGTCCCTGGTCCCTGGTCCCTGGTCCCCGGTCCCCGGTCCCCGGTCCCCGGTCCCCGCCCCTTGCATCACGACCCCATGAGTAGTAATACTGCTAACCCATGGAGCTCACAGCCACCCAGCAGGCCATCCTCGACCTGATCGCCGAACGCGTCGAGGCCGAGGGCGTGCCGCCCTCGCAGGCCGAGATCGCCCGCGCCTTCGGCTTCAGGGGCGTCCGCGCCGCCCAGTACCACCTCGAGGCCCTGGAGGCCGCCGGCGCCATCGAGCGGATGCCCGGGCGCGCCCGCGGCATCCGGGTGCTGCGCGCGCCGATGCCGCCCCAGGGCAGCCTGCCGCTGGCGCCGGCCCTGCCCGATGCCGCGGTGGCGCTGCCCGTGCTCGGCCGGGTCGCCGCCGGTGCCCCGATCGGCACCGACCTCGACCACGACCACCAGGTCATCCTCGACCGCAGCCTGTTCTCGCCGATGCCCGACTACCTGCTGCGCGTGCAGGGCGATTCCATGCGCGACGAGGGCATCCTGGACGGCGACCTGATCGGCGTCCGCGCGACCCGCCAGGCGCGCGCCGGCCAGGTGGTGGTCGCCCGGATCGACGACGAGATCACCGTCAAGCGCCTGGACCTCACCGCCGCCGGCGTCCGGCTGCTGCCGGCCAACCCGGACTACCCGGCCATCGAGCTGGCGACCGGCCAGGATTTCGCCATCGAGGGCCTGTACTGCGGCCTGGTGCGCCCGAACCGATGAGCCGGCCCCGGCCACCGGAATTTTCCGCCCGCCCGCCGCGGCGTCTTCCCACGGCCGGCTGCGGCGCCGTTCCGCTGCCGCCGTCCGTCCGGCCCGGCATCCTTCTCAGGGCGTGAGACCGCGCCCGCCCATACTCCAGCCATCCAAGCCAACGACACGGGACAAAGCACCATGGACGAGAACCGCAAGCGCGCCCTGACCGCCGCCCTGGGCCAGATCGAGAAGCAGTTCGGCAAGGGCACCGTGATGCGCATGGGCGACCGGCCCAGCGACTCGGTGGATGCCGTGTCGACCGGCTCGCTGGCGCTGGACGTCGCGCTCGGCATCGGCGGCCTGCCGCGCGGCCGCGTGGTCGAGATCTACGGTCCGGAATCCTCGGGCAAGACCACCCTCACCCTGCAGGTGATCGCCCAGGCCCAGAAGGCTGGCGGTACCGCCGCCTTCATCGATGCCGAGCACGCGCTGGACCCGTCCTACGCCGAGAAGCTGGGCGTCAACATCGACGACCTGCTGGTCAGCCAGCCGGACACCGGCGAACAGGCCCTGGAGATCGCCGACATGCTGGTGCGCTCCGGCGCCGTCGACGTCGTCGTGGTCGACTCGGTGGCGGCGCTGACCCCGAAGGCCGAGATCGAGGGCGAGATGGGCGAGCTGCAGGTCGGCCTGCAGGCGCGCCTGATGAGCCAGGCGCTGCGCAAGCTGACCGGCAACATCAAGCGCAGCAACTGCATGGTGATCTTCATCAACCAGCTGCGCATGAAGATCGGCATGATGATGCCGGGCCAGAACCCGGAGACCACCACCGGCGGCAACGCCCTGAAGTTCTACGCCTCGGTGCGCCTGGACATCCGCCGCATCGGCGCGATCAAGAACGGCGACGAGATCGTCGGCAACCAGACCAAGGTCAAGGTGGTCAAGAACAAGATGGCGCCGCCGTTCAAGGTGGTGAACTTCGAGATCCTCTACGGCCAGGGCATCTCCCGCGAAGGCGAGATGATCGATATGGGCGTCGAGCACAAGATCGTCGACAAGTCCGGCGCCTGGTACAGCTACGGCGGCGAACGCCTGGGCCAGGGCAAGGAGTCGGCGCGCCAGTTCCTGCGCGACAACCCCTCGGTGGCCGCCGAGATCGAGGGCAAGCTGCGCGAGAAGCTGGTGGTGCCGGTCGCCAGCCGCGGCAGCGAGGCCGAGGTCGCGCTGGAGGAAGCCGACTGATGGCACGGCCGGCGGCATGCCGGATGGCAGGGCCGGCGCCGGACGGCCTCGTCCCTGCCGTGGCGGACCGGGTGCCGCCGTCGTCGCCTGAAGTGGCCCGGCTGCCATGAGTGGCCGGGGGCCGCGCTGGGGCGGCGGGCGCGGCGGCCGGCGCGACCGGGACGAGCCGCCGCCGGCGGTCGATCCGATGGCCCGGGCCATGGGCCTGCTTGCCCGACGCGAACATTCCGCGCGGGAGCTGGCACGCAAGCTCGCCGACGGCGGCGCCGAGGCCGATGCCATCGCCGCCACCCTGTCCGAACTGGGCGACCGCGACCTGCAGTCCGACCAGCGCTTCGCCGAACTGCTGGTCCGCAGCCGCATCGCCCGCGGCCAGGGTCCGATCGCCATCGCTTCGGAGCTGCGCAGCCACGGTGTCGACGACGCCAACGCGCGGGCGGCCGTCGAGGCCCAGACGGTCGACTGGGCGGAACGGGCGCGCGAACTGTGCAGCCGCCGCTTCGGCGCCAGCCTGGGCGACCCGGCCGGGCGCCGGCGCTGCGCGGCCTTCCTGCAGCGGCGCGGCTTTCCTGGTGCCCTGGTCCGTGAGGTCCTGGCCGGGTTCTCCCTGACCGGCGAGTCCGACGACGACTGACCCCGGGACGGCTCGCGCGCGGCGATCCCGGCGCGGCGATGGCATCATGCGCGACCGCCTTCCCGATCTCCCGGCATGAGCATCGATCCCGACCTCCAGCAGCACTTCGATCGCGACCGTCTGTTCCACGACAGCACCGCGCACGTCTACGACCAGGTCATCTCGGAGCCGCGGGCGGCCGGCAGCGCCCTGCTGTTCCGCCGCATCGAAGCGCACCTGCCGCGCGGCGGCGACATGCTCGACCTGGCCTGCGGGACCGGCCACATGCTGATGCGCTATGGCGACCGGTTCCAGGGCCTGGTCGGCGTCGACCAGAGCGGCGGGATGCTGGCGCAGGCGCAGCGCAACCTGCAGGCCGCCGGCCTGGCGCGAGCGCGGTTGCAGCAGGCCTCGGTGTTCGATTTCCTCAAGGCCGACCGGCAGCGCTACCGCTTCATCAGTTGCGTGGGCTTCGTCCACCACCTGCCGCCCGAAATGTTCGCCGGCCTGCTCGACCTGATCCGGCCGCGGCTGGCCGACGATGGCGTGCTCCTGCTCGCCGAGCCGGTGCAGCCGAAGGTGTCGCGCGCGCCCTGGCCGATCGAGCGCTGGAACGCCGGCAGCGTGATGAGCGAGCGCGTCGCGCTGCTGGCAGGCGACCACGAAGACGCCGACGAGGCGCCCCTGCCCGAGGCGCTGTTCCTGGAAACCCCGCTCCGCCACGGCTTCCGCCTGCTGGGCGAGAGCCGCGGCTGGGAGCTGTATGCGCGACATCTGCCCGAGCGCTGGATCGACCGCCTGGCGATCCGCGTCCTCGACGCCCTCTATTGGCGTCAGGGCTACATCGTCGTCCGTGTCCTCGCCCCGGGCTGACCGGCGGGTCGCCCACCCGGGCCGGCGATCCGGACGATCGCCCTGCCTTTCCGGCGCGACTGCGCGTCCCGCGAGCAGGCGGCGGCCTTCCCGACACCCGGGCAGGGCCCGCGTGCGGCACGCGCGGGCGCGCCCGCCATCCCGAGAAACCCTGCGGCCCGTCAGGATCCGGGGACGTCCACCCGGCGCGTGGCGAGGCGCCAGCCCGGGTGTTCGATGAGGACGCCGCTGAGGCCGCCGACCTTCGCGCCGGGGCGCAGGCCGCTCGCGCTGGCCGGATCGACAGGGCGTCGGGCGTGCCTTCACGGTCCGGCGGTCCGCCGCCCGCCCCACGACGCGATCCCGACAGCCTCGCTGCGCGTCCTGACGAAACGTCCGGGCTAGAATGCCCAGTTCCCGGCGAGTGCCCCCCGGTCGTCCCCAAGCGGCCGGCCGGGCCCGCCCGACCCTTTCGAAAGCCGCCATGCCCAGCAGCAACCAGATCCGCCAGCAGTTCCTCGACTTTTTCCGCGGCAAGGGGCATGAAGTCGTGCCGTCCAGCCCCCTGGTGCCGGGCAACGACCCCACCTTGCTGTTCACCAATGCCGGCATGGTGCAGTTCAAGGACGTGTTCCTGGGCGCCGAGAAGCGCAGCTATGCGCGCGCCGCCACCAGCCAGCGCTGCGTGCGTGCCGGCGGCAAGCACAACGACCTCGATTCGGTCGGCTACACCGCGCGCCACCACACCTTCTTCGAGATGCTGGGCAACTTCAGCTTCGGCGACTACTTCAAGGACGAGGCGATCCGATACGCCTGGGAACTGCTGACCGGCGTCTACGGGCTGCCCGCCGAACGGCTGTGGGTGACCGTCTACCACACCGACGAGGAGGCCTTTGCGCTGTGGCGCGACGCCGTTGGCGTGCCCGAGGAGCGCATCGTCCGGATCGGCGACAACAAGGGCGCGCCGTTCGCCTCCGACAACTTCTGGCAGATGGGCGACACCGGTCCCTGCGGGCCCTGCACCGAGGTCTTCTACGACCACGGCCCGGAGGTCGCCGGCGGCCCGCCCGGCTCGCCCGACGAAGACGGCGACCGCTACATCGAGATCTGGAACCTGGTCTTCATGCAGTTCGACCGCCAGCCAGACGGTACTCTGGTGCCGCTGCCCAAGCCCTGCGTCGACACCGGCATGGGCCTGGAGCGGCTGGCGGCGGTGCTGCAGCACGTGCATTCCAACTACGAGACCGACCAGTTCCGGCACCTGATCGGCGCCGCCGCGGCGCTGACCGGCACCGCCGACCTCGAGAACAAGTCCCTGCGGGTGATCGCCGACCATATCCGCGCCTGCAGTTTCCTGGTCGTCGACGGCGTGCTGCCCTCCAACGAGGGGCGCGGCTACGTGTTGCGACGGATCATCCGCCGCGCCCTGCGCCACGGCCACCAGCTCGGCTGCCGCGAGCTGTTCTTCCACCGCATGGTTGCGCCCCTGGTCGAGGTCATGGGCCAGGCCTACCCCGAGCTTGCGCGCAAGCAGGCCCTGGTCGAGCAGGCCCTGCGCACCGAGGAGGAGCGGTTCGCCGAGACCCTCGACCAAGGCATGAAGGTGTTCGAGGAGGTCGCGGCGCGCAGCAGCGGCACCGTGGCCGGCGAGGACGTGTTCCGCCTGTACGACACCTACGGATTTCCCGCCGACCTGACCGCCGACGTCGCCCGCGAGCGCGGCCTGGCCATCGACATGGCCGGCTTCGAGGCGGCGATGACCAAGCAGCGCGAGCGTGCGCGCGCGGCCGGCCAGTTCGCCGCCCGCGGGCAGATCCCCGCCGACCTGGTGCAGCGCCTGGCGCCGACCCGCTTCCTGGGCTACGACGGCGGCGCTGCCGGCGACCTGCAGGTGCTGGCGATCCTGCGCGATGGCCGCGAAGTCGATTCCCTGGCCGAGGGCGAAGAGGCCATCGTCATTCTCGATGCCACCCCGTTCTACGCCGAGTCCGGCGGCCAGGTCGGCGACACCGGCACGCTCGAGGTCTCCGGTGGCCGTTTCGAGGTTTCCGACACGATCAAGCTGGCTGGCACCTTCCACGGCCATGTCGGCCGCTGGCAGGGCAGCGCCGCATTGCGCGTCGGCGACCGCGTCAGCGCCGGCATCGACACGCAGCGTCGCGCGGCCACCGTGCTCAACCACACCGCCACCCATCTGCTGCACGCCGCCTTGCGCGAGGTGCTGGGCGAACACGTCCAGCAGAAGGGTTCGCTGGTCGCGCCCGACCGCCTGCGCTTCGACTTCTCGCACTTCCAGCCGGTCGGCGCCGCCGAACTGGCGCGCATCGAGGCGATCGTCAACGCGCAGATCCGCGCCAACCACGAAGCCGACATCCGCCACATGGGCATGCAGGAGGCGCTCGATTTCGGTGCCCTGGCTCTGTTTGGCGAGAAGTACGGCGAGCGCGTCCGCGTGCTGCGCCTGGGCGATTTCTCCACCGAGCTGTGCGGCGGCACCCACGTCGCCCGCACCGGCGACATCGGCCTGTTCCGCATCGTGTCCGAAGGCGGTGTCGCGGCCGGCGTGCGCCGCATCGAGGCGGTCACCGGCGATGGCGCCCTGGCCCACGTCGCCCAGCAGCAGGCGCGGCTGGAGGCCGCCGAGCAGCTGGTCGGCGGTCGTGGCGAGGATTTCGTGGACAAGCTGCGCGCGCTGCTCGAGCGCCAGAAGTCGCTGGAGAAGGCCCTGGAGGCGGTCAAGGCCCGGCAGGCCGCGGCCGCCGCCGGCGACCTGGCGGCGCGAAGCGTGGAAGTCGGCGGGTTGAAGGTCCTGGCGGCGGTGCTGGACGGTGCCGACAGCAAGGCGCTGCGCGACGGCGTCGACAGCCTCAAGCAGCGCCTGGGCGATGCCGTGATCGTGCTGGCGGCGCGCGCCGACGGCAAGGTGCAACTGGTCGCCGGCAGCCACGGCGCGGCGCTCGGCAAGGTCAAGGCGGGCGAGCTGCTGGGCCATGTCGCTGCCCAGATCGGCGGGCGCGGCGGTGGCCGCCCCGACATGGCGCAGGGCGGCGGCGAGGACTCGCCGGCGCTCGAGTCCGCCCTGGCCGCGGTGCCGGACTGGGTCCGCCAGCGGATCGGCTGACGACAACACTTGCCGGCTTCCGGTCTTCCGCTGCCAATCCCCACCCGGGGCCAGGCAGCGCAGATCGACCAGGTCTCTCGCTCTGCGGTCGTCGCTTCGAGCCTTCCGCGTCCCACCCCCGGTCCCTGGTCCCTGGTCCCTGGTCCCCGGTCCCCGGTCCCCGGTCCCCGGTCCCCTTCGCCACCGCCACCGCCACCGCCACCGCCACCGCCAAGTGTGCGCCTGTTCCGCGTTGCGGCTTTTTCCGCGGCTCCGCTACTATCGGGCGCACAGGGGCCCGTCCCGGGTGCAGGCGCATCCGGGGTCGGAGCAGTGGAAGCTCCGTACCTGCGCAGGAATCGCGCAGCGGGCGGCTAGGAGGGCAGCGAGCATGCTCATACTCACGCGCAGGGTCGGCGAGACCCTGATGATCGGCGATACCGTCACGGTGACCGTGCTCGGCGTCAAGGGCAACCAGGTCCGGCTCGGCATCACCGCGCCGCGCGACGTCACCGTGCATCGCGAGGAGATCTTCCAGCGCATCCACCCGGAGGCTGAGCGCGGCGAACCGCCGGCGCCCGGCGACGGCGGCAAGGGCAGCGGCTGAGCGGCTTTGACCCGGGCCCGCCGCTGCCGCTATGCTTTGCGGCCGCGGTTGCGCTCCGGTTGGAGCCTGGCCGGTGCGTTCCCGGCGAGATCAGGATGATCGAGCCTGGAATGATTACGACCGGGCGATGTCACCGGCTGCGGAGTTGCACGAACAACGGAGAGATGCCCGAGAGGCCGAAGGGGCTCCCCTGCTAAGGGGTGAGCCGCAAGGCGAACGGGCCAGGCAGGAAGCCTGGCCCCGGCATTCTTGGCGAGATCAGGATGATCGAGCCTAGAATGATTACGACCGGGCGATGTCACCGGCTGCGGAATTGCACGAACAACGGAGAGATGCCCGAGAGGCCGAAGGGGCTCCCCTGCTAAGGGAGTATGGGGCTAAAAACTCCATCGAGGGTTCGAATCCCTCTCTCTCCGCCAGATAAGAAAACGGCCCCGACGGGGCCGTTTTCGTTTCCGGTGCCTGGAGCCGGCGCCCTGGACTCAGTCCTCTTCCGGGTCGTCTCCGGAGTCGTCTTCCCCACCGCGCCGCGCATCGGCGGCGGCGAGCAGTTCGCGCAGGGCACGGAACAGCGCGCGTGCGGCATGCGGTGGTGCGTTCTCCTCGCGCTCCTTGTGCGCCTGGCGCAGCAGTTGTCGCAGGTGCGTGGCATCGGCATGCGGGTGCTCATCCAGCAGACCTTCCAGTGCGCCGTCGCCCTCGACGAGCAGGCGGTCGCGCAGGCGCTCGACGCGATGCAACCTGGCCGCTTCACGGCGGGCGGCATCGCGGTCCTCGGTGAAGGCGGCACGGATCGTCTCCAGCAGTGCGGCATCCTGCCTGCGCAACTGCTTGGCCAGGTACTGGGTCTGCCGCTTGCGGGCGATCTGCTGCTGGACGCGCCTCGACGTCGCGACCAGCTCGGCCAGTTCCTCCGGCATCGCCAGGCGCTGGACCTGGCCAGCCGGCGCCGCCATCAGCGTGGCGGCCAACGCCAGCACGTCGAGCGCCTCGCGCTTGCGCTGGCTGCGCGACGGGCCGGTGGCGCGCTTGCTGATGCGCTCGGCCGGCGCGAAGTCGTCTTCATCGTGATCCATCGTCGCAGTGTATTGCCCGGCGACGGCTGTGGCACGATGACCGTCGAAGGGAGAGGGACGTCCCGATGTCGGACAACCTGCCCGCCAGGATCGGCGGACACGAAATCATCGGCGTGCTGGGCGAGGGGGCGATGGGTCGCGTCTACCTCGCCAGGCAGCGCTCGCCCGAACGCGAGGTGGCGCTCAAGGTGGTGGCCGGGGTCGGGCCGGCGGCCAGCGCCCGGATCCAGCGCGAGATCGCCGCGCTGGCGCGCCTGGCGCACCCGGGCATCGCCCGCCTGTACGCCGCCGGCGAGGAGCCGGGCGCCGGCCTGCCGCTGTCCTGGTTGTCGATGGAGCGCGTGCGCGGCATCGACCTGCGCGCCTGGCGGCAGCAGGTGCAGGGCCGGCCGCGCGCCGTGGCGCACCTGCTGGTTGCGCTGTGCGATGCGGTCCAGCATGCCCACGGCAACGGCATCGTGCACCGCGACCTCAAGCCGGAGAACATCCTGGTCGATGCCGAGGGTCGGCCGCGGGTGCTGGATTTCGGCATCGCCCGCCTGCTCGGTCCGGACGACGGTGCCACCCAGGCTGGCCAGGTGCTGGGCTCGCTGCCCTACATGGCGCCCGAGCAGCTCGCCGGGCCGCCCGAAGGCGTCGACGCCCGCGCCGACATCCATGCGCTGGGCGTGATCGCCTTCGAGCTGCTGGCCGGCCGCCTGCCCTGGCCGCAGCTCGCCAGCGCGACGCTGTTCGAGGCCGTCGCCGTGCACCGCGGCGGCGAGCCGCCGCGCCTGGCCCAGGTCCTGCCTGGCGTCGACGGCGATCTCGACGCCATCGTCGGCAAGGCGATGGCCCCGGCGCCGGAACGCCGCTACGCCAGCGCCGCCGAATTCGGCGCCGACCTGACGCGCTGGCTCGACCAGCGGCCGGTCGAGGCGCGCTCGCCCACCGCCGCCTACCTGCTGTCGCGGCTGCTGCGCCGGCACCGGGTCGCGGCGCTGGCCGCGAGCCTGGTGCTCGCCACCCTGGTGGTCGCCACCGCGGTCTCGCTGCGCCTTGCCTGGTCGGAGGCGCAGGCGCGTGCGCTGGCCGAGCAACGCCTGGCCGGGCAGGAGGCCGTGAACGAGTTTCTCGAGCGGATGCTGTCGGCGGCCGATCCTTCGCGTGCCCTGGGCCGCGCGGTCACCGTGGCGCAGGTGCTGGACGAGGCCGAACTGGGGCTGGACGACATCGCGCTGCCGTCGGTGCGTTCGGCGGTCCGGCGCACGCTGGCGCAGACCCGCGCCGGGCTGGGCGAATTCGAACGCGCCCTGGCCCTGGTCGACGAGGCGCTCGCCCAGGCGCCGCGCGACGAACCGGAGCTGGCCCACGGCCTGCTGCGCCTGCGCGGCAGCCTGCTCGCCGAGCTCGGCCGCTTCGACGATGCCCTGGCGACGCTGGCCGAGGCGCAGGCGGCCTGGCCCGGGGCACCGGCGTCGCGACGCGCACGCATCGAACTGGCCAGCGCCCGTGTCCACGACGAGGCCGGGCGACCGCGTGAGGCCGAGACCGGCTACCGGGCGCTGATCGCCGCGGCCGAGGCCGGCGGGCTGGCCGGCGACGACGCCTCCGCGGAGACCGCGCGCAGCAACTTGCTGGGCCTGCTGCGCGACAGCGGGCGCCTGGACGAGGCGATCGCCCTGGCCGATCAGGTGCTGGCACTGCGTCTGGACCGCGACGGCGAACGCCATCCGCGGACGCTGTCCACGCGCCACGCGCGCGCCACCGTGCTGCAGGCCCTGGGCCGTCTGGACGAGGCGATCGCCGAAACCGGACAGGTGCTCGCCCTGCGCGCCGAGGTGCTGGGCGACCAGCATGCCGACACCCTGACCAGCATGCAGATGCTCGGCAACATGCTGCTCGAGCGCGGTCGCCTGGACGAGGCCGAGCCGCTGGTGCGGGGCAGCCTCGCCGGTTTCCGCGAGCGCTTCGGGCCCGGCCACGCGCAGGCGCTGACCAGCCTCAACGCGTTGGCCTTCCTGCAGGAGGCCCGGGGCGACATCGTCGGCGCCGAGGCCACCTACCGGGACCTGTTCGCGCAGGGCGAGGCGGCCGGGCAGGGCGACAGCCCGCCCCTGCTGGCGCCGCGCAACAATCTGGCCATGCTGCTCCTGGAATCCGGCCGCGCGGCCGAGGCCGAGGCGGTCTACGTCGACCTGCTGGAGCGCACCGGGCGGGCGCTGGGGCGCGAGCATGCCTACCACGCCATCTTCACCAGCAACCACGGCCTGGCCCTGCTGCGCCTGGGTCGCCGCGCCGAAGCCGAGGCCGTCCTGCGCGACGCCCGCGCCCGCCTGGCCGGACTGTTCGGCGAGGACCATCCGCGCACCCAGGCGGCCGACCAGCGCCTGGCGCAGGCGCAGGTCGCCGCCGGAGCGGCGCCGTGAGCGCCCTGCTCGGACTGCTGGCGGCGGCGCTGGCCGTCTCCGTGCTCGGCAATGTCCTCCTGCTGCGTCGGCTGCGCCGGCCCGGCGCGGCGGCCGGGACGCACGCCCCGGCCACCCGGGCGCTGGTCGAGCAGGCGGCTGCCGAGGAACGCGCGCGCATCCACGCCGACCTGCACGACGACCTCGGCGCCCGTCTGCTGGAGATGGTCTACGCCGCGCCCGACCAGGACAGCGCCGACCGCGCCCGCGCCCTGCTGCAGGACCTGCGCGACATGGTCACCCGTGCGCGCGGCGAGCCGGGTACGCTGGGCGAGGTGCTGGCCGACATCCAGGCCGAGGCGCGCCGGCGCCTGGCTGCGGTCGATGCCGGCCTTGCCTGGCAACAGCCCGAGGACCTGCCCGATCCGGCCCTGGACAGCGCCAGCGCCCTGCATCTGCGGCGCATCGTGCGCGAGGCGATCAGCAATGCCCTGCACCATGGCGGCGCGCGCAGCCTGCGCGTGCGCGTGCAGGTGGCGGCCGGCCCCGAGCTGCTGCTGGAGCTGACCGACGACGGCAGCGCCGACCTGGCCGGCGTCGGTGCCGCTGCCGGCAGCGGCGTACGCAACATGCGCGATCGCGCCCGGGCGCTGGACGGCGAGATCGACTGGCGCGCCGGGACGCTGGGCGGCACCAAGGTGCTGCTGCGCGCGCCCCTGCCCGGCGGGGATGGTCGGTGAGCGGAGGAGCGGTCGCGCGGGTGCTGGTGCTCGACGACCTCGCGGCCAGCCGCGCCTGGCTGTCCGCGGCGGCGAAGACGGCGTTCCCTGCGGCTGCCGTGGTCGAGGCCGGCACGGTCGCGCAGGCCCTGGCCCTGCTGCAGCCCACGCCCGACCTGGCCCTGGTCGACCTCGGCCTGCCCGACGGCTCGGGCATCGAGGTGATCGCCGCCCTGCGTGGCGCCGGTGCGACCACGGTGTGCGTGGTCGCCACCGTGTTCGACGACGACGCCCACCTGTTCCCGGCCCTGCGCGCCGGGGCCCAGGGCTATGTCCTCAAGGACCAGTCGCGCGAGCCGCTTGCGGCGATGCTGCTCGGCATCGTCGACGGCCAGCCGCCGCTTTCGCCCAGCATCGCCCGCCGCCTGCTGCGCCAGTTCCAGCCGGCGCCGCCGGCCGCCGCCGGCGGCGCGCCGGGCGAGGACGACCAGGAGGCGCTGACCGCGCGCGAGCGCGAGGTGCTGGGCCTGATCGGCAAGGGCCTGACGGTGCCCGCGGTGGCCCAGGCGCTGGGTCTGTCGCGGCATACCTGCGCGGGCTACGTGAAGGACATCTACCGCAAGCTGCAGGTCGGCAGCCGGGCCGAGGCAACCCTGGCCGCCACCCGCCTGGGGCTGGTCGGCCGCGACGCGCGCTGAGCGCTGCCGCAGCCCCGGACACCGGTCAGGGGCGCGGCACCGGGCGGCGCCACAGCCACAGGCCGGCCAGCGCCATCGCCAGGGCCATCAGCAGCAGGCCGAAGCGGTCCAGGGCCGGCACCGGCAGGGCTGGCTGCGGCGGCGTCGGGCCGCCGACCGGCGCCGAGCCGAAGCCGTCCAGGTACACGTAGCCGCCGTGGGCGCCCAGCGAGCAGTCGGCGGCGATCGCGGTCAGCTCGATGGTCTGGCCGATCGCGCTGGCCGGCAGTACGGCGTCGACGTCCTGGAACGGCAGGTAGCGCCAGTTGCCGACGTCGTTGCGGAACTGCACGCCCGGCTGGCCGGAGTAGGCGAACTGCTCGAACAGCACGCTGTTGTCGGCGGTGTTGCGCACCGCGACGTAGAAGTAAGGTTGCTGCTGCGGAAGGTGGCTGGGGTCTTCCAGCACCGGCGCGAACGCGAACCGGACGTGCGGCAGTCCATCGCCGGGATCGATGTCGGCCTGGGTCAGCACGTCGCTCTGGCGCAGCGTGGTGATGCGCGCGCCGCTGGCCTCGTCGTTGATCTTTGCGGTGTGGTTGCCGACCCGGGGCAGGGCGATCTGCGGCGCCCGCGGATCGCTGCTGCCGGGGCCGACGATGCTGGCCGGCCCGGGCGTGCTGCCGTTGATGCGGATCGAGTCGCCGGTGAACGGCGGCGCGCCGGCCAGTCCCGGGTTGCTGCCGCCGCCCAGGGTCCAGCCCTGGAAGCTGTTCTGCTCGAAGCCGCCGTTTACGAACACGGCATGGGCGGGTCCGGCGACGGCCAGGGCCAGGACGGCGGCCAGCAAGGTGCGGCACGGTGCATTCATCGAAACGTGTCCTCGGGGGTGGGCAGGGGCTGCAGGGCGCCGGCGGCGACCTGGGCGGGGCTGGCATCGGCGTACAGCGTCGGCCTCGGCGCGGTGCGCCGGGCCGCCGCCAGGACCGCAGCGCGCTCGCGCGGCGGGGCATCGGCCTGCAGGTCGAAGGCCAGCAGTTCGACGCCGGTCGGGCCCTGCTCCGACAGCCGCAGCAGCCGCGCCAGGCAGGGCCAGCCGTGGAAGCACGGCGCCCGGTGGCTGCGCACCAGCACCTGCCGGCGCCAGGCCTCGATCTCGCCCGATCCGGTGCCCGGAGGGAACACCGCGACGTACTGGAAACGCGTGTCGCGGTCGACGCGACGGTCCGGGGCGGCCGCGAGTCCGGACGGCAAAAGTCCGGCTGGAGGTGGCCGCAGGGCGGCGACGGCGCTGGCTGTGGCGCCACACAGCAGGAAGCAGGCGAGAATTCTGCGCTGACTGGGACGGGGCGCGGGCATGTCGGCTTCCGGACGGGACCTGCACAGTCTCGGCGCCGGGCGTTGCGGCGCCCACCCCGCGAACAGGGGGTGGGATCGGCGTTGCGGTCGGCATGCGACAATCGCGCGGCCATGAATTCAACCGCCACCACCGATTCCGACCTGCGCCAGCGGGAACTCGACCAGCTCGCCATGCAGGCCGACGATCTGGTACGGCGCTGCCTGCGCCATGGCGCCAGCCAGGCCGAGGTGGTGCTGAACAGCGATCGCGGCCTGAGCGCCAGCGTCCGTCTCGGCGAGGTCGAGACCATCGAGCGCCAGCGCGACCGCGGCGTCGCGGTCACCGTCTACTTCGGCCAGCGCAAGGGCAGTGCCAGCAGCGCGGATCTCGACCCGGCCTCGCTGGAGACCACCGTCGCCCATGCCTGCGCGATCGCCCGGCACACCGAGGCCGACCCGGCCGCCGGCCTGGCCGACCCGGCGCTGATCGCCACCGAACTGCGCGACCTCGACCTGTGGCATCCCTGGCCGGTCGAAGCCGGCGAGGCGGTGGCCCTGGCGCGCGCCTGCGAGGCGGCGGGGCTGGCGGTGGACGCGCGCATCGGCAACTCCGAGGGCGCCACCGTGCAGACCGGCGAATCGCTGGGCGTGTACGCCAACAGCCACGGCTTCGTGGGCGCCGAGCGCAGCACCCGGCACAGCCTGTCCTGCGTGCTGGTCGCCGGCAGCGGGGAAAACATGCAGCGCGACTACTGGTACGACAGCACCCGGGCGGTCGCCGATCTCGCCGAGCCCGGGGCGATCGGCCGGCGCGCCGCGGAGCGCGTGCTGGCGCGCCTGCAGGCCAGGCCGTTGTCGACCCGAGAGTGCCCGGTGCTGTTCGTTCCGGAAACGGCGCGGGGCCTGATCGGCCATTTCGTCTCGGCGGTCAGCGGCGGGCCGCTGTACCGGCGCGCCTCGTTCCTGCTCGACTCGATCGGCCAGCAAGTGTTCCCGTCTTTCCTCGACATCGCCGAGCGGCCCTTCCTGCCGCGCGGCCACGGCTCGACCTGCTTCGACTCCGATGGCGTCGCCACCCTCGATTCGGACCTGGTCCGCGAGGGTGAGGTGGCGCGCTATGTGCTGGGCAGCTATTCGGCCCGGCGCCTGGGCCTGGCCAGCACCGGCAACGCCGGCGGCATCCACAACCTGGTGGTGACCGGGGCGTCGTCGCCCTCGTTCGAGGACCTGCTGTCCGAAATGGGCAGCGGCCTGGTGGTCACCGAGCTGATGGGCCAGGGCGTGAACCTGGTGACCGGCGACTACTCGCGCGGCGCCGCCGGATTCTGGGTGGAACACGGCCGCATCGTGCATCCGGTCGAGGAAGTCACCATCGCCGGAAATCTTCGCGACGTGTTTTCCGGCATCGTCGCGGTTGGCGGCGACATCGACCCGCGCTCGGCCATCCTCACCGGCTCGATCCTGGTCGGTCGAATGACCGTCGCCGGCACCGACGGCTGAGCGCCGGGTGGAGCCGGGACCCGGGACCCGGGACTCGGGACTCGGAGCGCGCGCTGCTCCCCTCTCCCGCGGCGCGGGAGAGGGGTTGGGGGAGAGGGTGGTCCGTGAAGGCCGGGTACGCCGGCGCACCGTGAGGAGCGCGTGCCGGCGCGGACGGCTGGGCACCGCGCCCGCTGCCTTGTCGCCGCGCTCAGCGCTCGTAGCGGTAGTTGATGCCGGCCTTGTCCTCGCGGGTGCCGGAGGAGGCCTCCAGTTCGAAACGTTCGCTGAGCCGGTAGCGCAGCATCAGCAGCTGGCTGCCGTCGAACAGGCTGCGGCCATAGCCGAGGTAGAGCCGCGGCGACAGGTACTTGCCGACGGTCAGCGCACCGGCGCCCAGCTCCCGCGAGGAGCCGACGCCCACCTCATCCAGCCCAAGGCGCGCGCCCAGCGAGCGCGCCAGCAGGTCGCCGCCGGCGGTGGTCAGTGCCGCGGCGGCGGTGCCGAGCAGGTCGGCGTCGCTGGCGCTGGTGGCCTGCCGCAGCGGCCGGCCCAGCACCAGCCAGGACAGCGCCTCGGCCTGGTCCATGGCCGGCACCGAGTAGACCTCCAGCACCGGCCGCGCGGCGTTGCCGGTCACCGCCAGGCCGACCACCACTTCCCGGACGCGGCGTACGGCGCGGATGTCGAGCAGCGGGTTCTCGATCGGTCCGCCGGCGAACACCAGCCTGCCGCGTTCGATCTCCAGGTCCTGGCCATAGGCCTGGTAGTCGCCGGCGACGACGATCTCGCCGCGCGCGGTGGTCGGCCGCCGCGGCCGTTCGCGTACCTGCAGGGAACCGGTCAGACGACCATCCAGGCCATAGCCCTCGATGGTGACGCGCTGGCCCAGGCGGACCTCGATATCGGCGATCACGGGAAGCGCCGACGCCGCCTCGCTGGCCACTGCCTGCTCGTCGTCGACCACCACGATGTCCGGCGAGGGCCGTGCCGCGCCCAACTCCAGGCGATCCGGACGCAGCGCCGCCTGCGGGACCAGCACGGTGCCGGTGACGCGCAGACCGCGCGCATTGCCTTGCACCTGCAGGTCGGGCGAGACCACCACGCGTGCCGCGGGCAGGTCGGCCACCAGGACCTCCTGGCCGGTGACGCGCAGGTCCATGGGCAGCCGTCCGTCGGCGGGCAGGCCGACCCAGCCATCGACCGCCAGCGTGCCGCTGCCGCCGGTTCCGGCACGCGCCTCGACCTGGAAGCGGCCATCCTCGCCGCTGGCCACCCGGGCCGTGCCGTCGCGCACGCGCAGGCCCAGGGCGGGCAGTTCGGTGGTGAACGCCGACAGCGTCAGCTCGCCCTCGGCGCGCGGCGCCGCCAGAGTGCCGGACAGCGCCAGGCGGCCGTCCAGCCGACCCTGGGGTTGCTCGAGGTCGGGCACCAGCAGCGCCAGCAGCGACAGGTCGGGCAGGGCGAGCTCGACGTCGCCCTGCAGCGCCCGGGCCTCCCCCTCCGTGATGGCGCGCGCCTGGATGCGGCCGGCGGGCAGCAGTTCGACCTGGATGTCCGCGGATCCCTGCGCCGGCTCCAGGACCAGGGTGGCCTCGACGGTGGTCCAGCCAACCAGCATCTCGTCCGCTTCGCCCTCAATGCCGGCCAGGACGAGACTGCCCGGCGAGGCCTCGACGCGGGCACTGCCGAGCAGGGCGCCATCGCCGTCGATACGCAGGCGCAGCTCGCCGCCCAGCTCGCCGTCGGCGCGCAGCTCGCTGGCCGCAAGCGCGGTCAGCCAGGCCGCCGGCAGGCGGCGCAGGCTGGCGTCCAGCGCGCCGCCGGTCTGCTCGCGCCAGTCTGCGGAAACACACAGCCGGGTCGGCGCGGCCTGCAGGCAGGCCTGCGCCAGGTTGAGCTGGGTGGAGGACAGGGTCAGCGCTGCCGGTTCGGCGAGAACCAGGGGCTCGGGCAGGTCTGTCGCGCGCAGGGTCAGCTCGCGGAGCCGACCCTCGAAGGCCGGTCCTGGCTGGCTCAGACGGCCGTCCAACGCCAGCGCCACCGAGCCCCGCCCGGCCACCGCGAACTCGGCGGCCAGCTCGGTCAGCGCGTCGCGCGACGCCAGGCGCATGGTGAGGGCGTCGATGCGTTCCTCGCCCACTGCCACGCCGCTTGCATGCAGCGTCGCCGTGGGCTGGCCGGACAGGTCGGCGCGTAGGTCGAAGCTTGCCTCGGCCTGGGCGACCTCGAGGCCGGGCACGCGCAGGGCCCGGGCGTCGGCGCTGCCGGCCAGGGACAGCGCGGGCCAGGTCCCGGTCACGCGCAGGTCGGCGCTGGCGCTGCCGTGGGCGCCCTCCAGCACGAGGCCGGGTTCGGGCAGACGCAGCACCACGGCGGCATCGAACGACGGCGCCAGGTCACCCGCCACCTGCAGCCGGTTGTCGCCCAGCTCGATGGCCAGGTCGGCGGCGATCCGCTCGCCGCTGGCCGTCAGCCAGCCGCCGCCGGTCAGCGGGCGGTCGCGCAGGGTGCCGCCGACGCGGTCGAGATCGAGACGGCCATCGATGCCGCCCGCGTCGCGCAGCGCGCCGCTCGTGCGGGCCTCCAGGTCGACCGCACCGGGCCAGTCCGGCGCCAGCATGCCCGGGTCCAGACCGCGCGCCGAGAGCGACAGGTCCCAGGCCGGCGCGGCGGCCAGGTCGAGCGTGCCGGCGGCTTCCAGCCAGCCCGCGCCGGTGCCCAGTCTGGCCTGGCGAAGCGCCAGGGTGCCGGCCGGGTCGCCCTCGACCTGCAGGCGCAGGTCCAGGATGCGCCCGTCGACCGTCGCGACCAAGGCGGCGGTCGCGGCCAGTTCGCCGTTGCTGCCGGCCACCACCACCGTGCCGCTGCTGTCCAGGCGCTGGAAGGGACTGGCCAGCGGCGGGCTGAGCGACTGCCAGGCGAACACGCCGTCGGCATTCAGGCCCGCCTGCGAGAAGTCCAGACGCCCATTGCCGAGCACCCGTCCGGGACCGTCCGCCTCGGCGACGTCCAGGCTCTCCACGACCAGGACCGGGTCCTGCCAGGTCGCAGCGAGGCGATTGAGGACCAGGGTCTGATCGTCCAGGGCCAGGGTTCCGGAGAGCGCGCCGGCCGTGCCCTCGCCCTCGCCGGTGAGCGCGAAAGCCACCCTGCCCAGGGGCGGGTCGGCCAGCAGATCGGCCAGTTCGATGCCGTCGCTGCGCGCCTCGAGCAGCCAGGCGGCGCTGCCCGCGCCGGCGGGACGGCTCAGACGCAGCGTGGCCGGCCCCGGCTGGTGCAGCGCCAGGTCCAGCGCGGGCGTCGATTGCGGCCCGCGCACCCGCAGGTCGGCGCGGACCGGTGCGGCCATCCCGTCGATCTGCCAGGACCCCGCCAGCCGGGCCTCGCCGGTCCAGTCGGCGGCGGTGTCGACATCAGCGTCCAGGCGCAGCTCGCCCTCGGGGGCGCGCACCTGCAGGGCATCTACCTCGACGCGCGCGCCGCGCCAGCGCAATCCGCCGGTGACCTCGTCGAGCACCAGCAGCGTTTCGCCGGCGGCGTCCTCGACCCGCACGCCATCGACGCGCAGTGCGTCGATGCGCAGCGCCACCGGCAGCGCGATGGCGGGCAGCTCGAACGGCGCAGCAGCTTGCGCCGGGGGCTGGGCGGGCGCAGGCAGGCGCACGCGAACCCCCTCGACCGTCACCCCCGTGAGGTGCAGCTCCCCGCCCAGCAGGCGGCGGCTGCGTGGGCTGATCTCGAGCACGTCGGCCTGGATGCGGCCCACCGCGGGATCCTCGTAATCGACGCCCTCCAGCCGCAAGCCACCCAGCAGCGAGCCTTGTGCCCGCTGCCAGCGCAGGTTGTCGTCGAGCAGGATCGCGGTCCGGCCGAGCACGAAGCGCAGGCCGCTGCCGGTGCCGCCCAGCCAGGCCACCAGCAGCACGAGCGCCAGCAGCACGACGGCCAGGCCCAGGACGATACGGCGGAGCCAGCGCCGCCTCACAGCGACGGTCCGATGACCAGGTGCAGGGCGATCTGGCGATCCGGTCCGTCCAGCCCGTGTGCGATGTCCAGCCGCACCGTGCCGACCGGCGAGCGCCAGCGCACGCCGGCGCCGATGCCGGTGCGGGTCCGGAAGCGGCCCTGGGTGTAGGCGTTACCGGAATCGACGAAGGTCGCCACCGCCCAGTCGCGCGCGACGTCGCGTTCGAACTCGACGCTGGCCACGGCCAGGTGCTCGCCGCCCAGCACCCGGCCCTGCTCGTCCTCGGGGCCCAGGGTCTGGAAGCCGTAGCCGCGCACCGTGCGGTCGCCGCCCGCATAGAAGCGCAGCGGCGGCGGCAGGGCATCGAAGTCGTCCACCCAGGTGGCGCCGAGCTGGCCGCGCAGGTGCAGGCGCTGGCGCTCGCCGAGCGGATGGATCAGGCGCGCCTCGGCACGCAGCTGCACGAAATCGGTATCGGAGAGCAGCGCCTCGCTGCCGGCGCGCGCCTCCAGCGCCAGGCTCCAGCCGTGCGTGGGGAACAGGTCGTCGTCGGCGACCCGCCGGCTGAGCCGGCCTTCGGCGAACACCAGGGTGGAGTTGCGGCGCTGCTCGGCGACCTCGAAGTCGCCGTACATGGCGCGCAGCCCCAGGTCGCGCAACCAGCCGCGCCACAGGCGGTTCTCCATGGCGTACAGGCTGGTGGTGTCCGAGCGGCTGGTGTCGGTCTCCTCGCGCAGGTGCGAGACGCCGACATTCAAGGTGCGCATGCCTTCGCCGGGCCTGGGCATGGCGTAATTCGCGGCCGCCGCGGTGCGCCGCTGGCTGAGCTCGGCCTCGCCGCTGACCCGGTGGCCGCGGCGGTTGACCCAGCGGCGCAGCGCGCTGCCACGGACACCGACGCCCGAGTCGGTGCCGATCGACACGCCGCCGGTGAACACGTGACGCGGTGCAGGGGTGACTTCGACGACGATCGGCACGCTGGGCGGTCGATCGTCGTCCTCGTCCGCCGAGGCTTCCTCGGCTGTGCCGCCCTCGAAGGCCTCGCGAGTGGCATCGCCTGCCGGCTGCCGGTCCTCCTCCGGGCGACCTTCGACCAGCTCGCCCGCCGGACCGCGCCGCCGCGCGATCCGTGGCGACACCGATACGAAGGCGAAGTAATCGGCATCGATCAGGCGACGTTGCAGGGCCAGCAGGTCGTCGGCGAGATACGGTTGGCCTGGACGGTGCCGGACGAAACGCTGCATGAAGTCGTCATCGAACTGCGAGCCTTCGAAGACCGTCTCCCCGTATCGGTAGCGCGGCCCGGTGTCCCAGGCCAGTGCGATGTCGGCGGCCCGGTCTTCCCGATATACCCTCACCTGCGACGTGGTCTGCCGCGCCCGCAGATAGCCGCGGCCCTCGATGGCGCTGCCCAGCGCGGACTTGCCGCGCTCCCAGTCGCTGTGCACCAGGCGGTCGCCGGCCTGCAGGGGGAACCCCGGCAGCAGGGCGGCCAGCCCGGGATCGCCGGCGCCCTCGCCGAGAAAGCCGATGTCCAGGTCGCGCACCCGGATCGCATTGCCGACCCGCACCCGGTAGCGCGCGATCCAGTCCTCGCCCTGCCGGCTCAGCTCGCCCTCGACGGTGGCCCGGTAATAGCCGAACGCTTCCAGCGTGCGCAGCAGGGCGTCGGGCCCCTGGGCGTGCAGGCGGCGCGCCTGGCCGGGGCTGATCCGGCGGTCCCGCCAGGCGTACAGGGGCGCCGCGCGTTCCAGGCTCTCGCGCAGCGCGGCACCGCGGATGCCTTCGATCTCCACCCGCACTGCCGCGGCAGCCGGCGCAGCGCTTGCCAGCATGAGGATCAGCCACAGGGCCGCGGCGGGGAATCGGGTTCGCATGCCGGCAGGCTAGCCTGCCGTTCCTTAACGTTCTGCGATGGTGCCCCTACGGGAACGCAGCAGCGCCGGGACCAGGACCAGCAGGGACAGCGCCAGCAGGGGCAGCCACCAGCGCGGATCGCCCAGCATCTCGGCGCGCAGCGGCCGGCCGGAACGCAGCTCGAAGGCCAGCTGGCTGCCCAGCCAGGCGAGCAGGCCGGCGTTGCCCAGCGGTCCGATCGCGCTGGCGGCGATGAACACCGGCCAGGGACAGCGCAACAGGGCCAGCACTGCGGTGGCGATGCCGTTCGGCAGCACCGGCAGCGCGCGCAGGAACAGCGCGAACAGCAGGGGGCTGCGTCGGAACCGGTCCTGCCACTGCGTGGCGGCGCGACTGGCTCGCGGGTCGAGTTCGCGCGAGGCGGAAAGCGCCAGGCGCAGCGTTGCGTACAGCACGCTGGTGCCCAGCACCGTCCCGACCATGGCCGCGGCCAGCGCCGGGCCGACGCCGAGCAGGAATCCGGCGGCCGCGAACAGGCCGGCCGCGCCGGGCAGGCCCAGCGTGCTGACCAGGGCGATGGCGAGTGCCAGCAGCGCGGCGGTCAGCAGTGGCCGGCTGCTGGCCAGTCCCAGGAAGCTGCTGGCCTGGTCGAGCAGGGCGGTCGGGGTCAGGCGTTCCAGGTTGCCGCTGGCGACCAGGGCGACGGCCACGAGGCCCAGCAGGAGCAGCGGCAGCAGACGCAGGAGGCGCACGTTCATGGCCGGATGGTAGCCGCGGCGGCCCTCGGGTGGCCGCTCGTCGGATCAGGGATTGCGGGCGGGGTGGGGACCGGGGACCGGGGACCGGGGACCAGGGACCAGGGAGCAGGGAGCGGGGGAGAGCAGGGATCAGGAACCGCACCGGAAAAGAGGGAAGGCCGCACTGGGCGGCCTTCCGGGGTCACTCGGGGTGGCGGCGGCCCTGGCCGCCGCGGCCCGTTCAGCGCACGCAGCGGCCGACCAGCTCGAAGTCGTAGGCGCCGATGCGGTCGGTGAACAGGCGGATCACGAACCCGTCATGGTCCGAGCTGCCGACCGCGCCGGTGCCGGTGTTGCGCAGCTCGGCAGGCGCGTCGGCGTTGCCGCGGCCGTAGACCAGACCGCCGCACCAGGGCAGGGTCGCGACATTGACCAGGCCGTGATCGAGCACCTGCACGTTGCCGAGCTGGCGCGGGTCTTCGCCGATCAGCGGGCCGAAGGACTCGCGGAACGCGTAGGAATAGCGGTCCTCCAGCGGCACGTCCTCGACCAGGTTGAGCAGCGGCGGGTCGACCAGGTTGGGGCCGGCCAGCTGGTACTCGTTCTCGTCGTCGTCGTAGGTGCCCATGATCAGGCCGATCACATCGACATAGCCGTCGGTGTACTCGAAGGTGTTGTAGTCGCCGACCAGCACCAGGGGCACGTCCTGGGTGTCGATGCCGCCGACCGGGTTGGCCGGTTCCAGCTCCTCACCGGTCTGGAAGCGCTGCACCAGGCGGCCGATCGACTTGCCCTGCTCGAAGCGCTTGAAGCGCACCCGGGTGCTGGCCGGGGGCGGGTCGTTGATGCCGATGAAGGAACGGGTGTGGTTGTTCATCACCGCGAAGCGCTCGCCGGCGCCACCGGTGAAGGTCGCCTCCAGCAGGTAGGGCGGACGGTCGTGCAGCGCGCAGGGCGGCGTGCCGCTGCACTGGTCGATGGTGACGGCGGCGTCCAGGTTGCGCACCCGCTCCACGGCCACCCGGCTGGTCTTGACCAGGAAGCCGACCCGGATTCCGTCGGGGAACGGGCTGGTCCCGGTGTAGGCGACGTAGTCGGTGCCGTAGTCGGTGTTCAGGCGGGTCGCCAGCACGGTGCCGGCGGTGGCGGTGCCGAGCTCCTGCAGTCCGACCACGTCGGGCAGGCCCAGCACCTCGCCGATCTGCTCGGCGATGCGCGCCACCTGGGTCGGGTTGCAGGTGCCGCCGACGCACAGGTTCAGCACGTTCTGCGAGCCGATGCGCAGCTCGGCGTCGCCGCCGCTGGCCGGCACCGCGCGCGGCAGGTCGACCAGGACACGGTCCAGGGTCACCGGGCGCAGTGCATAGTTGCCGAACTGGTAGCTGATCACGCCGGTCGCCGAGAACAGCTCGCCGCCGAAGATCGGCGTGCCGACCGGCACCGCGCCGGCGCCATCGGCGTCGAGCTCGAACACCTCGGGATTGCCATCCCACACCGGCAGGCCGGGAAGCGGCGGCACCACGGTGGGCAGCAGGCCCCTCTCGCGCCGGGCCCGCTCGCCGCTGGCGGTCACGAAGGCTTCGGCGAACAGGTCGCTTGCGTAGCGCTGGTTGCCCATGTTCACCGCGCCGGCCGGCACATGGACCAGCATGTTCTCGAAGCATTCGAAGTTGGTGTCGCCGCAGCTCAGGTTGGCCGGATCCGGCGACGGCCGGGTCTCGTCCAGCACGATGGCGGTCGGCATGGCGGCGCCGGAGGCCGTCACCGTGACGGTCGCCTGGGTCAGCTGGGTCCAGTTGAAGTACTCCTGGACGCGAGCGGTGACGTCGACGACGTCGCCGATCTGCGCCGGCTGGCTGGCGCCGGTGAACACGAAGATGCCGTTGCTGGTCATCGCGTCGTTGTCGTCGCGGGCGTCCGGCGTCTGCATGAAGAAGCCATTGCTGGCCAGGGCGGTGACGACATTGGCCTGGGTGGTCACCATCTGGCCGAGGTCGTTGCCGCTGGCCGGCGCGTAGGGCGAGCGCAGGCCGCTGCCCTGGATCTCGAAGATCTCCAGGACCAGGGCGTCGTCGTTGAGGATGGTGCCGGTACCCGTGCCGGTGCCGACCACCACGCCGGCGGCGCCGGTGGTGATGCTCACCGTGAAGGTCTCGTCCGGCTCGGGCACGGTGTCGCCGACGATGTCGACGCTGACCGTGGCCTGGGTCTCGCCTTCCTCGATCAGGAAGCCTTCGGCCAGCGCGATGTAGTCGTCCGGGGCGGTGGCGGTGCCGTCGGTGGTGGTCGCGGTGAACGCGATACCGCCGGTCGGCGCCGGGCCGGACAGGGTCACCGTGAAGTTCATCGGGGTAAGACCGGCGTTGCCTTCGGCCTGGCTGACGCTGTCGATCGACAGCACCAGGTCGCCGCCGCCGGCGCAGGGCGCCAGGGCGGTGGCGGTGTTGCGCGGTGCAGGTGCGCCGACCGTGAAGTCGGCACTGTTGTCGCCGGTGTTGTCGCAGCCGTTGCCGTTGCGCAGGGCGGCGGTGGTGTTGCTGAGCGGCGCCGTCGGCGCATTAGGCGCGGTCGGGCAGTTGGCGGTGCCGAAGCCGACGAAGTCGAGGATCGTCGGGCCGGACGGGCAGGTCGCATTGGCGATCTGGTCCGTGCCCAGGATCAGGGCGACCTTGCCGTTGGCGGCGGCCATCGCGATGTTGCCGGTGGCGTCCGGGGTGGGTAGGGGCTGCGTCCCGCCGGTGCCGGCGGCCTGCTGGATCAGAAAGTACTGGCCGGGTTGCAGCACCACCGCCGGCAGCACGGTGCGGTTGTTCCAGGTGTTGCCGGTGGCCGAGGCGTAGGCGACCTGCAGGCCGTCCAGGCTGGCGGGCGTGGTGCCGGCATTGAACAGCTCGATGAAATCGTGCGTATAGAACGCCCCGGCATTGCCGCCGCCGCCATAGACCTGGCTGATGACGACCTGCGCCGATACCGGCGCGCTGGCGAGGGAACAGGCGAAGACGAGCGCCACTAGGGCGCCGCGCAGGCGTAAGGCAGGCATGGGGAAACCTCGGACGGGCAACAGGGGGAGTCAGCGAAGTGCAGATGTTACCGGCGAAATGTGACCGGTGGGTGGCACCGCCAGCGACTGGATGCCCCATCGGGCCACCTGGGTGCGACTGTGCCTTGTCTGCCATGTGCGCGGGACCCCGGCATTGCCGGTCACGCGGCCGGCGCCGCAGCGTGGTGCTGGAGATCTTCCGAAGACTGAGTTGCAGGCTCTCCCGGCCCGCTTCCGCCGATCGCCGCCCGCTCCCCCGCGTCCCGACGCCGCAAGCGCGCCCAAGCGAAATGCCCCTCCCGCCCGCCGGGACAGAATGCCCGGAACGCGGCACCCCGGCGCCTGGGGCTCAGCGACTGGCGACCCGCAAGCCGATCCGGGACGCGTCCCCACACCCTGGGAGCGAGCGGCGGGCCGGTCGAAACCCACCTGCCGCCGGGCTGCGCCTGGTTCGGCGAGCGGAGACCGGGCGCGATGTCGGCTTGCCGGGGCGGTCCCCTGCCGCGCGCAAGCGGGCAGGGGCGAACGCCGCAGTGGGGTGGCGACCGTCGGATGCGCCCGACCCGTGCGGTCAGCGGCGTCAGGGCGACTCGAAGCCGTTGGCGAAGATGCGGTCGCCCGGTGCCGTCGGCCGGCCGCTCCAGAAGCCCGCCTGGAGGTCGAAGCCGCCGGCCGAGGCACTGCCGGCGTCGGGTTGGCCGACCGTCGAGCCGCGCAATTCGAAGCCGCCGCCACCGGCGCTGCCACCGCCGGCATCGATGGTCCAGCGCCTCAGCGCGATCGCCGCCTCGCCGAAGAACGCATCGTCCCAGCGCACCAGTCCGCCGATCCCGGTTCCGATCGCCTTGCGGATGGACAGCGCGACCCGCACCGACTGGATGTGCGGGCCTGCGGGATGCCAGGTCGACGAGGCCGACTGCCAGTCCGGCGTCCCCGGGTTGACGGTCAACGATTCGATCGCCGCGGCCTCGCCGCTGCACAGGGCATTGGCGAACTGCATGACCACCAGCCAGGCCTGGACATCGGCCTCGCCTTCGTCGAGCACGCGCGCGGAAGCGCCGTAGGGGACAGGTTCGACCGGGTTGACCGGCAGGCACTGCGTGAGCACGCCCGCTGCTGCGTTGGTGCCGGGGTTGGCGTTGCCGATCTGCGCCGAACCGGACGCGGGTGCGCCCTGTGCGTCCTCGGCCACCCAGGACGCCGAGAACCCCGGACTGTTCTGGATCTGCCAGCCGCCAAGCCCCGTGGCGAACCCGCCGTTGGCCAGCTGTGCGGCGGCCGGCGGGCAGAGCGCGTTCCCGGCCAGCAGCAGGCCTGCCGAGAACGCGGCGCGCCATGTCCGGGCCATCACGCACCTCCGGACGGCTTGTCGGCCTGGTCGATCACGGTGCCCCTGGTGACCGGCTGGCCATGGCCCTGGGGATACAGGTAGCGGCCGCGCTCGCCGGCCGGCTTGTCGACCTCGACCTCGATCCGGTGGTCGCGCGCCCAGGCGTCCTGGCGAATGCCGGACACCTGCCAGCTGACCTTGACCTGCGGCTGGCTGGTCTGGATCACGAAGCGGTTGCCGGCGACCTCTTCGGCGACGATCGCCTGGGCAAAGCTGCCGATCACCGTGAGCTGGTAGCGGTAATCGCCGTTCAGCGCCTCGAACCAGTCGGGCAGCTCGACGGTCGCGAAGCCGCGGGCATCGGTGACGATGTTGCCGTTGTACAGGTTCATCATGTCCGGCGACTCGACGAAGCTGTGGTACAGGTACTTGTTGCCGGGGTCGAGCGGATGATCGATCCGGAAGCTGCCGCCCAGCTTGGCGACGTTGCCCACGACGTTGACGTTGCCGTCGAAGCGGGCGGCCTCGGCGCCCGGAACCAGGTTGACGAACTGCGCGGCCCGGCCGCTGGCGCTGTTGACCTGGCCGTACACCGCGATGCCGGAAGTCGCGGGGTTGGTCAGTTCGGCACTGAGCGCCCGCCCGCCGGCACCCGCGCTGCGCGCCCGGATCGCCCAGGAACTGGCGGCGCCGAGCGCTTCCACGGTCAGCGTGTCGCCGCTGGTCGCCTGTGCCGTGGCGAAGATCGCATTGGCCGTCCCTGTCGTCGCGGTGTTCTCGGCGCGCAGCCCGGCGCCGCTGGCGGCGCCGGAGCGGGCGCGCACGCCGAGCGCGCCGCCTGAGGCCGGCGTCGCGTCGGCATCGACCGCCGTCGCGCCGCTGCCCGAAACCGTGGCCCACAGGCCGGTCTGGACGCCTTCGGCCAGCAGGCCGGTCGCGCCGCTGCCATGCACGCCGACACCGCTGCCGGTGCCGATGCCGCGCAGGCCGATGAAGCCCTGGCCGCGCGCGCCGGTGCCGTTGCCCGATGCGGCCACCGCCTCGATCGCCGTGGTGGTGCCGGTGCCGCTGGTCGCCTGGGCGCGCACCACGACGGCCTCGGGCGAGCTGCTGGTGGCGCCCAGGGCGATCGCCTCGCCGCTGCCGGACAGGTTCATCGCGACCACGCCGTAGCCATCGGCGTTGCTGCCGATGCCGCGCACGCCGGTGCCACCGGCGGTCGCCGTGCTCGCACCCTCGACACCGACGCCGGTACCCGACGCGGACTCGCCGCGCACGCCGGCGTTGAAACCGGTGATCGCCGTCGCCTGGCCCAGCACGCCGCGGCCGTCCGGCGACACGACCACGCCGCGAACGCCCGCCCCGGTGCCGGCGGCGAGGTTGTTGACGCCGAACACGCCATCGGCGGCATTCGCCGCAGCCCGACCTTCGATGCCCCGAGCCGATCCGATACCGAGCACGCCAACGCCCTGCGCGTTGTCCTGTGCCTCGCCATGGATGCCGACCGCGGCGCCGCCGCCGGCATTGATGTTGAAGCCGCGCAGGGCGGTGAAGGCGTCGGTGCTGGTGACGGTCAGGCCGTGGCTGCCGCTTCCGGCCCAGTGCTGCCCCAGGTGCTGGTGATTGCTGTGGGCGGCATTGAAGCTGTTGCCGGAGCCGGCGAAAACGACACTGAAGGTGGTGCCGGCGAGGTTAAGTCCGGCGCCGGCGCTGTAGCTGGTGCCGGCATCGGCCTGGCAGGTCCAGGCACTGCCGTTCCACTTCGGAATCTGGTTCAGGCTGCAGCCCTGCGGCAGCTGGAAGGTCGGCACGATCGAGAACTCGCTGCCGGCCAGGGACAGGCCGGTGCCGGCGCTGTAGCTGCCGCCGGCCTCGTTGGCCGGCGCCCACTGGCTGCCGCTCCACTTCAGGACCTGGCCTGCGGCCGGTGCAGTCGCGCTGACGCTGCGGCCGCGCAGGGCGTTGGCGGACGCTGCCAGCGGCGCCGGCAGCACCGCGATCCGGGGTGACAGCACGACGCCGCCCGCCTCGATCTCCAGCCAGCGCGGCGTACCGTCGAAGACGACGCCGGGAAAGTCCAGGTCGATGGTCAGTACGCCGTCGGCGATCGGCCAGGCCGGGGCGTCGAAGGCGGCACCGAGCGGGCTGCCGCCGCTTGCGGCGCCGAACAGGCGGAAGCGCAGGTCCGTGTCGCCGTTGATCGGGTTGCCGGCCTGTTCCAGCACGCCCTGGAAGGTGAAGGGTTCGGCGTGCAGGTTCGGTACGGCCAGCGCGGCGGCGAGCGCCACAGCCAGCCATCGGTTGCGCAGGTTCATCGGTGAGCCTCCATGGTGGTTTGCGGTCCGGCGCCCGCCAGCCTCCCGGCGATGCGATCCGACCGGGCTCCCTCCGCATGGGGCGTGCCAGGCCCGCTGCGCCTGGACCTGGCGAATGGCCGCGTTCGGCAGCGCGAACACCGGCGGCCTGCGCGGGCCCGCGCGGTTCGCCATCGCGAACGAAACCGGCCCCTCGCCGCACGGCACCCGCCCGGTGGTGCCTCCAGGAGCCCAGGCGACATGGGGCGGCTACGCGCGCAGTCGCCTTTCCGGTCTGCGAGGCTGCGACCAGGCACCCGCAGGCCTCGGCACGCGCCGGCCGGCACGGGGGGGCGGATCCAGCAAGGGCGGCGGACGCTGCGGCGACCGCCGCGCAGGGCCGGTGCGTGCTGTGCCAGCGGCAGCCGCAGTCGCGCCTGGTGGATCGGCCGCCCCGCCGGCTTGTTTTCGGGCGCGACTTCCGGTGACCGTCGCGGTGGTGGACCGGACCAGGTCCAGGTCAGTCAGCGCACGCGCGGCTCAGTCGTTCCAGTTCGGCGAACAGGGTTTCGTCGACGCGGGTGAAGTTGAAGCAGGTCTTGCCCTGCCTGCGCCTGGACAGCTCCGGCGAGAGGCCGTCCGCCAGTTCCGGGCGAACGTACAGCGGCATCAGGTGGTAGGCCACGTAGGACTTCTTGAGGGTGACCGTGCCGAACCAGCCGGGCTGCCGGGTCCTGGGGTCGATCTCCGGCGTGCGCAGTTCCAGCGTCCCCGGCGCGTCCTTGGCGGCGATCATGCCCGGCGCCGCCTCCAGCATCAGGCGGCGCAGGCGCGCGAACACGACAGCGAAGCCCCCAGTCATCCCGCAATCTCCTTGTGCCGGTCAAGGCCGCCATGATGAGAGCAAATCAGCGCTCCGGGCACCAGGGCGCCGCGGACACCCGCCAGGGCCTGGTCGCCGACGTCGCCGACATACTGCGACAAGCCAGGAGCAGGATTGACCTCTCTCGGACGACTGCGCGAGAAGCGCGAACCGACTCCGTTCTCGCCGCTGCGACGGCGCCGCACTTCTCCCCTCCCCCGCCGGCGGGGGAGGGGCGGGGGAGAGGGCCGCCCCGCGCAGGGCGTACACCGGGGGCCTGGGCTGTTCCACGTGTCCGACGGCGGTGTGCCCGTTCCCGCCAGGCTCAGCGATGGCAGAGGCGGGCGAAGCGCGCCGAGCCGATCAGGCAGCACTGCGAGGGCCGCAGCCGCGTGCGCGGGGTGCCGTTGAACACCGACATCACGTTGCCGACCTCGTCGTCGTGCCGCCACAGGTCCGCCAGGTGGCCGATCTCATGGACCAGGGTCGCGGTGTCGACCAGGGCATCGACCGCGACCAGCACGTAGTTGGTCCCCGGGATGGCATGGCCGCGCGCGCCGCTGTCCAGGCTGCGGATGAAGTAGACGGTCACCCCGCTGCAGCAATCGCAGACGTTGCGGTTGAACCAGGCGAAGGCCCGGTTGAACAGTTGCCCGGCGCCGGTCGGCACGTTCTCGATGAGGTCCGGCTTCGCGACGAAGCGGATGCTTCCGACCACCAGCGTGACATTGCACTGGCGCAGCAGTTCGTTGGAATCCCGCACCATCTGTTCCGCCTGTTCTGCGGTGATGGTCGGTCGGCCGCGGTCGTCGGTCAGGATGGTCAGACACAGCGGAATGCACCTGCGCAGTTCGATGCCCGCCCGGCAGAGCAGGAAGGCCAGCCAGCGGAAGGCGATCCAGTCGACCAGCCAGCACACCCACTTCAGCACGAAGATGAGGTACTCGACGAACAGTTCGACGAACTCGACGATCGTCTTGAGCACGGTTTCGCAGATCCATTCGGTGACCGTCTCCAGCACCTCGATCAGGCGCCGGACCCAGCCGCAGAGCACGCTGAGCGGCCAGGGCAGCCGGCGGCAGACGCGCTCGGCCACCTCGCGCACCACCCGGATGGTGCGCGTCACCCAGCCGCACACGGTCTCGACGATCTGACGCAGCAACGCCACCAGCACGCGCAGGATGCCGACGATCGGGGTGAGGACCAGGTTGCACAGGGTCATGGCACACCTCCGGGAGCCCACGCGGACCGCACGCGGCGTGCGGCCCTGCATGGATCTACGGAGATTTCCCGCCGGACCCGACAGGTGTCCGGATTCCGTGCCTCGCCGCGGCCTGCCCATGACACAGGCGGCGCGCATTCCGCGCCATGGCGGTCATCGATTCCCTCGCGGAGCCCATGACCGTGCCGAAGCCACCGTCCAACCGTCGCACGACCGCCGCGGTACGCCGCGGCCGGCCTGGGACGCTTCTGCCCGTCCTGGCCCTGCTCGCCGTGGCCGGCCTCGCCCATGGCCAGGGCGTCGACGAAAACTTCCAGGCCAACGCCGACGGTCTGGTGACGGCGCTCGTCGCCCAGCCCTTGGGCGGTGCGCTGGTCGGCGGCAGCTTCACCAGCGTCAACTCGGTGCCGCGGGTCAATCTCGCGCGGCTCGGCGCCGACGGCGTGGTCGATACCGGCTTCTCGACGCCGGCCAACGGCATGGTCCGCACGCTCTCGCTGCAAAGTGACGGGCGTGTGCTGGTCGGCGGCGCCTTCACCGCGCTCGGCGGACAGCCGCGCGCCTTTCTCGGACGACTGACCGCCGGCCTGGGCCTGGATGCCGGCTTCAATCCCGCACCGGACGGTGAGGTCAGGGTTGCGCTGGAGCAGGCCGGTGGACAGATCCTGGTCGGCGGGGCCTTCTCGCAGATCGCCGGGCAACCGCGCAGCCGGATCGCCCGGCTGAACACCACCGGCGCGCTCGACGGTGGCTTCGATCCGGGCGCCAACGACACGGTGACGGCGCTGGCCGTGGACGCCCAGCAGCGGATCCTGGCCGGCGGCCTGTTCACCGAGCTTGGCGGCCAGTCCCGCCAGCGCATCGCACGGCTGCTGCCGAACGGCTCCCTGGATCCAGGCTTCGCGCCACAGGCGAACGGCGCCGTGTTCGCCATCGCCCTCGATGGCGATGGGCGGATCTTGATCGGTGGCGCCTTCACCGAGGTCGCCGGCCAGCCACGCAGCCGGATCGCCCGGCTGTTGCCGAACGGCGCGCTGGACCCCGGTTTCCAGGTGCCGCTCGACGGCAGCGTGTTCGCGCTCGCGGTCGAGCCGGGCGGCGCCGTCGTGGCGGCGGGGACTTTCGCGAATGCCGGCGGTGCGCCCCGCTCGCGGCTCGTGCGCCTGCAGGCCGACGGCAGTCTGGATGCCGGGTTCACCACCGGCGCCGACAACCAGGTGACGTCGATGGCGCGCCAGCCGGACGGCAAGCTGATCATCGGCGGCGCCTTCGTGAATGCCGGTGGGGTGGTCAGGCAGCGCGTCGCTCGCCTGGTCGCCGCCGTGCAGACCGCGCAGGTCGATCCGGGCTTCGCGATCGAGGCCGACGCCGCCGTCAATGCTTTCGCGGGCCTTCCCGGCGGCGGTGCGCTGGTGGTCGGCGAATTCACCGTCCTGGGCGGGCAGCCGCGGACCCGCATCGCGCGCCTGGACGCCGCCGGCCAGCTCGATCCGGCGTTCGCCCCGGCGGTCGACGACACCATCCGCGACGTGCTGTACCTGGCCGACGAGAACCGCTACCTGATCGCCGGGAACTTCTCGACGGTGAACGGCCAGTCGCGTGCCCGGATCGCCAAGCTCGACCCCGCCGGCGCCCTCGATCCGGGCTTCTCGAACCTGTCGATCGGCGGCTTCGTGATCCGCATGGCGCGCCAGCCGGACGGACAGGTCGTGGTCGGCGGTGGTTTCGGAACCATCGCCGGGCAGCCGCGCTCGAACCTGGCGCGCATCTCACCCGCGGGTGTCCTGGACGCAGGCTTCGATGTCGCCGTCAACGACCAGGTCCAGGCAATGGCGGTCAGCAGCGACGGCATCCACATCGGCGGCATCTTCAGCACGGTCGGCGGACAGAGCCGCGCCAGGCTCGCCCGCATCCTGTTCGCGGGCAGCGTCGATCCGGGCTTCATCGTCAATGCCAACGGCCCGGTGCGCAGCCTGGTGACGCTGCCCGATCGCAGCCTGGTGGTCGGCGGCAATTTCGAACTGCTGGCCAACCAGTTCCGGACGCGGCTCGGCCGCGTCGCGCCGGACGGCACCCTGGATCCCGGCTTCAACGCCGGCGTCGCAGGCACCGCGGCCGCCAACGGGGCCGTGACAACCCTGCACCTGACGGCCGGCGGCATGCTGCTGGCAAGCGGCGAGTTCACGCTGATCGGCGGCCTCGAGCGCGGTCGCCTGGCCGGCATCGGCATGGACGGGCAGATCGATCCGGGCTTCAACCCGGGCACCACGGCCGGTGCCCCGCGGGCCTTCCTGGATCTGCCGGGCGGACGGGTGCTCACCGGCGGCAACTTCCAGCGGGTCGCAGGCCTTCCGCGCGGGCGACTGGCCATGCTGGTCGTCGATCCGATCTTCGGCGACGGCTTCGACGGGGCGACCTCGGGCGGCGGCTCCGGGCTCGGCATCGGCTTCGGCGCCGAGCAGTTCGCCCTGATCCCGGCCGGGTCGTTCCAGATGGGGACGGTGAGTGGCGGCCAAAGCGACGAACGGCCGGTGCGCACCGTGACCCTCTCCGCCTTCCGCATGCAGAAGACGGAAGTCACCCAAGGACAGTGGCGCCAGGTCATGGCGGGCACCAGCCTCGCGAACCCGAGTTTCTTCTCCAGCTGCGGCGACACCTGCCCGGTGGAGCGCGTGAGTTGGCTCGACATCGAGGAGTTCCTGACGCGGCTCAATCAAATTGATCCCGGCAAGGGCTACCGACTTCCCACCGAGGCCGAGTGGGAATACGCCGCCCGCGCCGGCACGACCGGGGACTACGGCGGCACCGGCGTTCTGAACGACATGGGCTGGTGGAGCGGGAACTCGAACGGCCGCACGCACCCGGTAGCGCAGAAGCAGAAGAACGCCTTCGATCTGTACGACATGCACGGCAACATCTGGGAGTGGGTGCAGGACTGGTACGACACCTACCCGAGCGCGCCGCAGACGAATCCCACCGGACCCGCGACCGGATCGTTCCGCGTGCTGCGCGGCGGGTCGTGGGTGTTGTTCGCGGCTGGCGCGCGCTCGGCCTTCCGCGGCAGCCTCTTGCCCTCCTCCCGGGTCAGCAGCCACGGCTTCCGATTGGTGAGCGCCCCGTAGCCACCTGCCCTCCATCAATGGCCTCTCGGCGGACATCGAACACAGCTGCGGCACGACGGCCTCGGGCGGACGGGTGCTCACCGGCGGCAACTTCCAGCGGGTCGCAGGCCTTCCGCGCGGGCGACTGGCCATGCTGGTCGTCGATCCGATCTTCGGCAACGGCTTCGACGGGGTCGCGCTCCTCGAACCTCGTTGACGGGCGACCAGCCGGATTCCATGCGCGGCGATGGATGACCCCGGTTCTCAGCCGCAGCGCGCGTAGCTCAGCACGGCGCGATAGCGCTGCATGCCCTCGGCCTGCGGGTCGCTGCTGGCCTGCCAGGCGCAGATGGCCGGCGCGATGACCGCGTCGTGCATGGCGCTGCTGCCGTTGTCGCGCAGCAGGTCGGGGCGGTAGCGGGCCAGGAAGCGCAGCCGTTGCGGCCAGTCCAGCGCCGCCAGGCGTTCGGCCAGTGCGGCGTGCACGGCCTGCGTCGCCGCTTCGAAACTGTCGGCGCGCTGCGCGGGCGGCTCGAGCAGGTCGAGCACGGCCAGCCAGCGCGCGTGGCGCGAGCCGACCGGCGCCCAGTGGCCGCGCACCAGGTCGGCGTCGTCGTACGCGGGCAGCGCTGCCGCCTCGCCCGTGTGGCCGCCCTGCAGGGCCGCGCGCCAGGCGCTGACCGGTGCGCTGTCCATGCCCAGCCAGCCCGCCAGGGCGGGATGCCGGGGCATCCAGTACAGCGCGCTGGCGCAGACCAGCAGCCACAGCGCGAGCATGCCCAGCACGCGGTGCCAGTCGGCCGCCTGCCAGTGGCCGTTCAGTGCCGCCAGTCCGGCCACCAGCAGCAGTCCGAGGGCCACGCCGAAACCGCCCAGCACCGCGCTGCTGCCCTGCAGCCCGACGCGTGCCGGCGTCGCCGCCAGGGCATCGGCCTCACGCTGCACCGGGGTGCCGGCCGGCGCGTCGGCGCGGTAGACCACGCGGAAGCGCTCGTCCACGCCCGGCTGCATCCAGTGGATCGGCAGGCTGCGGTCCAGGGTGTCCAGGCCGCCCAGCACGCCGAAGTACATGCGCCGGTAGGGGCCGTCGGCGCCTCGCCCGCGCGCGCGGTCGATCTCCAGGCGGTCGAAGCGCAGCACGCCGTGCTCGTCGACCTTGATGTCCAGCACCTGGCGGGGGATGGCGAAGTCCAGCCGGGCGGGCACCAGGCCGCTGCGCGCGGCGTCCTCCAGCACCTTGCCGGGTTCCACGGGCTGCCCCTGGGACTTCTGTCCATAGTGGGGCCAGGCCAGCGGCCGGCGTGCCGTGGCCGCGTCGCCGTCCGCGCCGACCTGCACCTCGACCAGGGTATGCGCGGTGTAGCCGCCCAGCGGGTCGTCTTCGCTCGTCCAGGGCGCGACCAGCCATTCGAAACGTTCGAGTTGCGCCTGCGCCACCGTGTCCCAGGGCGGCTCGACGGCGAGGCGGCCGGTCAGGCTGAGATGCGCCTGCGCCGCCAGCCACGCCGCGACCAGGCAGACCAGCAGGCCCGCGAACAGCGGTGCGCGCAGCAGCCAGGCGGCGGCCGTGCTCAGGCCGCGCGAGATGACGCCGTCCTGGCCGACCACCCGGTCCAGGTTGCGCGGCAGCGGCGCCTGCGAGGCCAGAAGGCGCGCCAGCAGCGCCCGCGCCGGGGCCTCCTCGCTGAACCGGGCCAGTTCCAGCGACTGCGGCCGCGCCACCATCCGCACGCCCGGGTCGCGGTCGAGCAGGCCCGGCAGCACCACCGTCCAGTACAGCGTGCTGGCGTGCAACTGGCCGTAGGTGGCGGCGTCCTTCAGGTACTGCGCCGCCAGCGCCTTCACCTGCTCGGGCGTGTAGCCCTGCCTGGCGAGCGTGGCCTGGGTCTGCTTCAGCCCGTCCCCCTTTTCGAACAGTCCTTCCAGTTGCACGCCCATCGGCGGCACCAGGACGGGCGGCCGCGAAGGGCGGCGCGGCACCCGCTGCGTGAACAGCTCCAACGGCCCCATCGCCACGCTGCGGTACAGGCGCGGATGGCCCCAGACCACGCGCTGCACGGTGGTGCGGTCGCCGAACAGCAGAATAAGGACCAGCACCGGCAGCAGCACCAGGACCAGCGGCCCCAGGGCCGCCGCCACCAGACCGGTGAGCGGCGGCAGGGCGTCGTCCGGCCGGGCCAGGGTGCCGAAGGTCAGCAGCCCGGGTGCGAAGAACACCACGAAGGCCAGCACCGTCAGCGCTCCCTTGCGCAGCTTGCTGGGGCGCGGCGTGGTGATGACCAGGCAGCCGGCGCGCTCTTCGACCACCGAGTCGGCATGCACGGCGGCCTGGCGGCTGAGCCATGGCATGCCCAGGCCGAGCAGCGCCATGGCCAGCAGCGGCCCGAGCATCTGGTCCAGGAACGGCGCCAGGATCACGGCGATCACGCCCAGGGACACCAGCACGGCAAGCATCCGCCGCGCGGGCGTCAGGCCCAGGTTGGGCGTGTCCTTGCCGCTGCCGGCTCCCTGGGACCCCTCGTTGTGCTTGTCCATGCCCGTTGCCACTCCCCGTGTGCGCCGGCGGCGCCTTCCGTCAGGGCAGCACGAAGGATGCCGGCGGCGGGGGCCACGGGGCGAGCGGCGCGGCCAACCGGACGGTGCGGTCCTGCGCACGCAACCCGACCCTCGTCCAGGCCTGGTGGCCCGCCCGCTGCGCTTTGCGCGTGTCAGCCAAGGACCGCCGCCACCTGCCCACCGCCATGCCCCTGCCTGCCCGCCTGCTGCTTCCCGTCCTGGCCCTGCTGACCGGCTGCGCCACCCTGAGCGAACAGCAGTGCCACAGCGTCGACTGGTGGCAGCTCGGCCAGTCCGACGCCCTGGCCGGCGCCGGCCCGGACCACGTGTTCCGGCACCGCGAGGCCTGCCAGCGCCACGGCGTCCTGCCCGACCAGCACCAATGGCTGCAGGGCTATGCCCAGGGCCTGCCCGCGTTCTGCACCGGCAGCCAGGGCTATCGCCACGGCAGCCGCAACGGCGACTACCACGGCCAGTGCCCGCCCGATCTGGAAACCGCCTTCCTGGCCGGCCTGCAACTGGGCCAGGAACTGCACGAGACCGACCAGCGCATCGCCGAGCAGGACCGCGAGATCGAGCGCCTGCGCCGCGCCATGCGCGCCGAGGACGCCACCGAGACCAGCCGCCGCATCGACGGCCGCTGGCTGGACCACCACAAGCGCGAACGCGACCGCCTGAACCAGCAGCGCTGGCGGGTGCAGGAGCGGGCTAGGGCGGCGGGGTTCGTGTACTGAGGGCCCGCGTCCCTGACTTGCGGGTTGATGCGCCGGCTGCGAGGATTCCACCAGGCCACTTCTGGAGCCTGGAAACACTGAAACGACGCTGGAGCTAACGAGAATCGGACGCGGAGCCGCCTATCCTCTCTTGGCGGCGCGAGAAATGCACTCCGACCCCATTTTTTGAAAACCAAATATACGCGCAGAAGAGTGCCACGCAGGGAGGGCCGAGCACAGCTGTCTGGATCCCATTAAGTGCACCGGTGATCCAAGGTGCGAGCAGAATATTGCGGCACGGAGAGTAGAACTGGAAAACACTTGGCGAACGTCTGCGGGGGTATTTAGCAAATGATGTACGCTATGGTTCGGCTCATGCTAAGCTTAGTCGGGAACAATTGTCCATTGTCAGATGATTTTCTCGTTGATTATGCAGTTAATCTCGCTTCACGAGATATTGGCACCTATGTTCTAGACTATTCTGGACGGGTGGAGCGTGGGTTTGGGGGAGTCTCAATTATACTGACGCACCCAAACCTATATATTGATTCTCATATTGTTTATGAGCTTGATTGCAATTCACTATACTTCTCAAAAGTCTTTCCTTATTGAGCAGGGGCTGATCAAATGGCGGCGTAGGGGGGCACCCTATCGCCGCATCTGTCAACAGGAAGAACGCCGCTCTCCCGATGCCGGTTAGTGCAGCAGGAACGGGGTCAGGTTCAGTTTTTTTAGGGCGTGAACGCGTTTTGCGGGCGAACAAAAATGTTCTCCGGGGGAGTCTTCGGAGAACGGGGTTGGGGTCGACTTCTTACGCACGGCGACGCGCAAGGTGCACTCAAGCCAAATCGCGCCAGCTCAAGCCCCCAACTTGCGCTCGCTTGCTTTCTGCTCGGCGATCCGACAATGCAGAACGAAGCCTACTACTGCTCGCCCAGAGAGTGGACCTTCAGTGAGGTCAGACTGAGGTACCAACGGTTGTGCAGCTCATACAAGGTCAAGGAACCCCTCTTGTTGCAGTACCCATACGAATCGGAGTTGGCCAAGCTCAAGCATGCGCTATGGGATATTTCCTTGGCCGTCAAGGGGCAAGATGAGGCGGCTATTGAAGTCGCAATGGAATTTGTATTGTCAAGAGTCTTCTTTCATTACTCAGGGTATATTCGTTCAACTATGGCCAGACGGCTGAAGGGCGTCAGTCTGTCAGAAACAACGAAGGAGCGCTTGCGACGCGGTCTTTTCGATATTTTCTCATCCGACATCTTCGGGCCAGAGCACAAGGAGTTCGCGCGGCTGCTGCGAAGTATCGGGCTGGGTGCAATGGAGGCGGAGTACAAGATGCTCCTCAATGGCAGTCCCAAACAACAAGCGGTGGGCAGAGAGGTATTCAGCAATTTGGCTGTGCCTATTGGCAGTCGCCCAATTGAGACGTAACCGCTGAGGGCTGCCTTCGCTCTCCAGGCACAGCGGAGCCCGAGTCGCGTGGAGAGCAGGCTTAGGGAACCCAGGGTTAGAGTCTATTTTTCTCACACGGCGACGCGCACCATGCGCTCTGGCCGCAGTCCTGCATAGTTGGCCTGCTTTGACTAATATTCACGGTGTAGAAGAGTGCTTCCTGAATGAGCGTGTTCGCCCTACTTTCTCTGCTATACATGCGCGGCGAGGACTTTCCCATTTTCCGAAGTGTTCTTTTTCGGCGACGCGATCAGTATCGCGGCAAGGGATGTAGGCCCCTTCGCTCTGGATTACACCGGCGATGCGGAGAGGCGACAGGGAAGAATGACAATCATGCTTTTCCATCCCAAGCGATATATCGATACTCATATCGCCTATTCATTCGACTGCAACTCGCTGTTCTTTGAGAAGGTCTATCCCTACTAGGCCATCTGTACGCGGACGCTGGGGACACAGTCGACTTTATCTGCACGGCGATGCACAATGCAAACTCTGGTCCCGGTCCAGGAAGGATTTGACATGCTCCAGTTATTGATGACCATCTCTGCGGGCGCAGTTTTCGGAAGCGCATGTCTCGAGCATGAGCGTTGTTTTGTAAGACTGGATCCGAGCGACGATTGTGAGCGCGTGTGCTTGAGCCAGCAAAGCCAGATCTACGGTTCCGCCACCCGGCTCTTGACTGATCGTGGAGTTGATGTTGCTGGTGCGACCGAGGTCAGGTCGTATCAGTGCTCATCCAGTCACCGGATTTATTTTTTTTTCTGCAATGAAGGAGAGTTCCCGTTGGTTCTGGTGGCAGAGCTTCCGCATGGGGCCGCGTCACCATTCTTGTGGGACTCCGAGTAGCAAGAACTGATGCCAGTGTCACGCTTCATCGGTCTTGAGAAAGCGAGTATTGAAAAGAAGGCCGAGAGTCGTCTCACGCGGTGAGGACTCACAAGAATGAGTGCCTTATGGGATCCTGTCTTTGTCTACTGGATGTCGGTTGTGCTGTTCATCTCCTACCCAGTGCTGCAGATCCTGGTTTCAAGCGAGACCAGATGCGTCGCTTTTTTCTGGCTTTCCTTGCTGCCGGTGTTTGTTATAGCTATAACGGTCAGCGTGATACTGCTGGGTTCTGGTGGCGGAGACCTGTTTCTTCCGGCGGTCCCGCTTCCCTTCATCTATATCAGTGGCTATCTTTGCTTGATCTTTGTCCTGGACAGGATATTTTGCAGACGCGCTGAGTTAATCAAATGACGCTAGAGGCTCAGGACGATGGCGCGGTTCGCACCATTATGGCTGCGAATTTTGACCTGGCGCCCATAATTCTCGAAGAGATATGGGACCTAAGCTATGCGAGCTATGACGGTTCTCTGGAGGATGCGCAAGATTTGGCTGGCCGAACCTGGGTTGAGATTGCGGAATCTGGACCCTTCCCTGTGCTAGGTGCGCTCTGGTATGGAATGAAAACAAGCGGAAAGCGAAAGATTGTAGCGGCGGGTGCTTGGTCGGTTTATCTTTGGGGGATAGAGGATAACTGGAGTTTCCTTGACCATTTGCAGAGCGGGCTATGCGGCGGGCTAGGATATCCGCCGCAATGGCCTGATGCGAATGAGATTCTCCGAACGGATCAGCGCCTGCTTCTCGCTTCAATTTTTGAGCTAGCGGCCAAGTGCCAATCTGAGGCGTGTACAAAAAATGAGATTCGTGATCTGGCTGTCCTGGTGCAATGTTTAAAGCGCCCCCCTTAAGCAGAACCAGAATTACGGGCTCAAGTTCAGTTCCTTCTGCCCGACAATCACTTTTCCCTGGCCGTCGGCAGGAGCGGAACTCGGTGCCGAATGAACAACGCGGATTCACCGCCGCAGGAACGGCAATCTCGACGGTTCAGGCCCGCAACGCCACCACCGTCACCTCCTCCCGGTCGTGATAGAGCTGCCGGCAACGCACCTCCAGCGCGATGCCGGCGCTCTCGCGCAGGCGCGCCAGGCAGGCCAGGGTCTCGGCGTGGCGCTTCTTCATGGGCAGCTTGAGGTTGAACAGGGCGTGGCGGCAGGCGCCGTCGGCCAGCCAGCGGCCGATCAGGTCGGCGACGCGGCCGGGTTGTTCGACCATGTCGCAGACCAGCCAGTCGACCGGGCGGGCCGGGCGCCAGCGGAAGCCGTCGGCGCGGACGTGGTCGACCACGCCGGTGTCGAGCACCTGCGGCGCCAGCGGGCCGTTGTCGATGGCGGTGACGCGCAGATGGGCGCGGGCCAGCACCCAGGTCCAGCCGCCGGGCGCGGCGCCCAGGTCGACGGCGCTCATGCCGGGCCGCAGCAGGCGTTCGCGCTCGCCGGGGGTCAGCATGACGGCCAGGGCCTCGTCCAGCTTGGCGGCCGAGCGGCTGGGCGCGCCGGCCAGGCGGCGCAGGCGCGGGATGCCGCCGGCCTGGCCGCTGCTGTCGGCGAGTGCCGCCTGCGCCAGCCAGACACGATCGCCGGCCAGGGTCCAGGCGTGCAGGCGCAGGCCGGCGGCGGGGTCCAGGCGGTCGGCACGGTCCAGCGCCTGGCGCAGCGGGCCGGCCAGGGCGCGCGCCAGCGGCGCCAGGGCGCGGCCGTCCTCGCTGTCCGGCGCCTCTACCAGCAGTTCCCGCCACGGCCCGGCGTCCGGGGGCAGGGCGGCCAGCAGCGGGGCGACGCGGTCACCGGCGGCCAGGCCCTCGCAGCGGGCCAGCAGGCCGGCGCACTGGCGGGCGAAGATGAGTTCGCGCAGCGCCGGCGCCGGCGTCAGCGGCTGGCCATCGCTGGCCACGGCCTCGACCACGCCCGAGGCAGGACGCGCGCGCAGGTAGACGGCCCGACCCAGCGCCTGGGCGTGGGCCAGCAGTTCCTGGCCGCATTCGGCCTCGAAGCCGGGGCGGCACAGGGCCAGCCAGGCGGGGCTTCGATACTGCGATGCAGCATCGAGAGAAGCGGGACGAACGGTGGACGAACCGAAAGGCATGTGCCTATAGTCTCAGAACCGGTCCAGCACCGGCGTCCGGGGGGGCGCACGGGCCGGGAAGCGCGCTGTCCCGCAGGGGACGGCAAACCGTCATCGGGAGACCACCATGCGATTCTTCGATTCATTGCGGCGCGGAACGCTCGCGTTCGGCTGTGCCCTGCTTCTGACCGTATCGACCACCCCCTTCAGCCAACAGGCTCTGGCCGATGACGCGCGCGAAATGCGCCAGCTCAGTGCCGACGGGCCCAAGCTGAGCGACGCCGAGGCCCGGGCGCTTGCCGGCAAGCCTGCCGAAGCCATCGAGCCCGAGGCCGGCGCGCCGCTCGACGGCGGCTTCGTCGAGGCGACCGACAACTATGTGTTCGCCACCACCACCAGCGGCAACCTGGTCGACATGTCGGCCGGCACCACGCAGATCTTGGCCGCAAATCTGGACGACACCGCCTCGGCGGTGACGCCGATCGGCTTCGACTTCGTCTTCCAGGGCGCGGTCTACAGCCAGTTCTCTGCCAATTCCAACGGCCTGATCCGGCTGGGTCCGACTGTTGTCCAGAATGCCGGCCCCTACAAGCCGCTGGGACAGGCAGGCCAGGCGCTGATCAGCGCCTATGGCGCCGACCAGCGCACCCATACCAGTGGCCGCGTGCACTTCCGGGTCGATGGGACTGCCCCGAACCGGGTGCTGGTGGTCGAGTTCCTGAATATGCAGGCGAACTGGAACGCCGGGGGCACCGCCGATCTCACCTACCAGGTGCTGCTGTCGGAGACCACCGGCCAGATCGAGTTCCGCTACGGCGCGATGGCCATGAGCACCCTCGGCGCCGCCGATGCCAACTCCCGCGACCCGCACATCGGCTTCTCCTCCGGCAGCGTCGCCGGCACCATCGGCACGGTGACCGCGCCGCAGAGCGGCGCTCCGGCGCCCACCTACGACGGCAACGTTGCCCCGCCGGTCGCAAACCTGTATGTCGCCGGTCCGATCGATGCGCTGACCTCGGCGGCCGATGGCGCCCGGCGAACCTTCACGTTCACCGCGCCGCCAGCGCCGACCGCGCCGACCGGTCTCTCTTTCAGTGGTGTCGGGGCGACCTCCCTGACCATTGAATGGGTCGACTCGCCGAATGAGATCGCCTACGTCATCTACCGGTCCACCGACGGCGTCAACTTCTCCGTGTTCGGGGCCGCTCCCCAGGACGCCACCAGTTTCCTGGCCAGTGGCCTGTCACCCTCCACCTCCTACACCTGGCGCGTGCACGCGGCTTCCGAAGGCGCTCTCAGCGCGCCATTGCAGGGCGTCCAGGGCACCAACCCGCCTGCCAACATCCTCTCGACCCCCGCTGGCGGCAACTGGAGCGCGACCACCACATGGGTCGGCGGCCAGGTGCCGACCAGCGACGACAACGTCACCATCAGCGACGGCAGCACGGTGGTCATCGACACCGCGGCGGTGGCCCTGAACCTCACCGTCGGCACCGGCGGCGCGTCTGCCACCCTCGAGTGGGAGAGCGCGGTCGCGCGCACGCTGGTGCTGGGCGGCAACGCCACCATCGCCGCCAATGGCATCTTCCGCAGCGCCGCAGCCGGCACCGTGGTCACCCACGCGCTGACCGTCCCCGGCAACCTGACCAACAATGGCGTGCTGGACTTCAGCACCAATGGCGACACCGCCGGTGCGGGCATCGTCTTCACCGGCGCGACGCCCGCCACCTTCGGCGGCAGCGGCGCCACCACCGACCTGCGCGCGCTCACCGTCAACAAGGGCGCACAGGCCAACCAGCTCGACCTGGAACCGGCCAATCTGACCGTGCGCGGCGTCGACACCGATGTCGCCGGTTTCCTGACGCTGACCAGCGGCACCCTGCGCATCGGCGGCACCTACACGGTGACCAACCGCCTGTTCACCACCGCCACCTACACGATCCCCGCTGCTGCCGGCCTGTGGCTGGACAACCCCAACTTCACGGTGGCGGCGACGGCTTCGGGAACGACCACGAACAACAACGGCCTGCTGCGGATCAGCCAGGGCACCTACAACGTCGGCCTCACCGGGGCCCACGGACTGGGCGGTGGCGCCGGCGCCATCTTCGATATCCAGGGCGGCACGCTCAACGCGCCCCGTGTCGATCCGCAGAACGCGGTGGTCTGGAACCAGAGCGGCGGCACCGTCAATATCGGGACCATCGCCAACACGCGAACCGGCTTCGGCGCGTTCGAGCTGTTCAGCACCGCCTCGACGTTCACCATGAGCGGCGGCACCATCAACCTGGTCCAGGCCAGCATCGCCGCCACGCCCATCGACTGGAACGTCCGCTCGACCACCTTCTCGGCGACCGGCGGCGTGGTGAACATCGGCACCGCGGCCACCGCCACGAACTTCAACTTCCGCATCCGGGCCAATCTGCCGGATTTCGTCATCGACAACACGGGCAACCCGAAGACCGCCACGGCGACTGCGCAGGTCAATCTGCGCGGCACGAGCACGATCAGTGCCGGCTCGAGCCTGGTCATCAATGGCCAGGTGGCCCTGGTGATCGGCCCGTCGTTCGTCAACAACGGCACGCTGAACGGCACTGCGCTGAACACGCGGTTCTATTTCCTCGGCGGCGCCGGGCCGACCGTCTACTCGGGCAGCGGCACGGTGGTCGCACCGCTGCGCGCCTGGGAGGTCGACAACGTCGCCGGCGTGACCATCGACCCGTCGGTCAACCAGATCGCCGCGCTGCGCTTCAACAACTTCAGCGGCGGGCTGACCGGATCCGGCAAGCTGACCCTGGGCGACGGCGGCGCCACCAGCGCGGTGGTCCAGCTCGGCGTCGCGACGCCCAGCGCGCCGGCGTTCGGATTCGATGTGTCCCCGATCTTCAATCCGGGCACCGGCGGCGTCATCAACATCTACGCGCAGGAGCTGTCCGCGCGCACCACCGGCCCTGAGCTGCCGCCGTCCAGGACGCTGACCACCCTGTCGGTCTCCAACACCAACGGACTGACCATCGACGGCGGCGACATCACCGTCGTGGGTACTGGTGCCGGCGCGCTGACCATGACCAACGCGACCGTCGCCACCGGCTCGAACACGCTGGTCTTCGATTCGGCGACCGGCACCGTGGTCCGTACCCTGGCCGGCTATGTCGACGGAAACTTCCGGAAGACCTACGCCGCGGCCGGCGCCAAGACCTTCGAGGTCGGCACCGCCAATGGCTACACCCCGGTGATCGCCAACGCCACCGCCGGCACTTTCCCGGCGTCGATCACCGTCGCCGCGGTGCAGGGCAAGGCGCCGCAGATCGCGCCCGCCGACCTGGCCATCGACCGGCACTGGGTGCTGGCCGGCAGCGACGTCGACAGCGCCGATGTCACCTTCAGCTACCTGGATCCGGCCGACCTGCCGGTGACCGTGACGGAAGCCGACCTGGTCACCTTCCGGCGCGTCGGCGGCACCTTCACCGACCTGGGCGGCACCATCGACACCGGCGCCAACACCATGGCGGTGGCCGGCGTGACCACCTTCGGGTTGTTCACCCTGGCCGAGCCGGGCGCCACCGTGCAGCTCGAGGCCGACCTGTCGATCACCAAGACCGACGGCGTGACCACGGTCACCCCGGGCAGCCAGACCACCTACACCATCGTCGCCAGCAACGCGGTCGGTCCGGACCCGATCGTCGGGGCCACCGTCGCCGACACCTTCCCGGCCAGCCTGACCGGCTGCACCTGGACCTGTTCGGGCAGCGCGGGCGGCAGCTGCGGCAACGCCAACGGTGCCGGCAACATCAGCGAGCTGGTCGACCTGCCGGTCGGCGGCAGCGTGACCTTCCTGGCCACCTGCACGGTGGACCTGGCCGCGACCGGCACCATCGACAACACCGCCACCGTCGCGGTGCCGTCCGGTGCCTTCGATCCTGACACCGACAACAACTCGGCGACCGACAGCAACACGGTCGATCTCGGCGGGCCGGAGATCGGCGTCAGCCCGGGCAGCTTCAGCTTCACGGTGACCACCGGCAGCGCCGACGCCCAGCCGCTGACGATCAGCAACAGCGGCACCACCGACCTGGTCTGGGACATCGAGACCGACACCCTGTTCGGTCAGCCCGTCGAGTTCGATCCTGCGCTCAACGAGGTGCTGAGCATCCCGAACTTCTCGGTCGCCTCGGCCCCCAATGGCGGCACGCCCTTCGTGGCCGTGGTGCCGGCGGGCGTGCTCACCAGCGGTCGCGTGGTCGGCTTCAGCTTCCAGGGCACCGTGTCCGGCATCACCGGCAACAGCTCCTGGGCGGCCGACCTGTGCATGCGGGTCGAGGGGCCGGATGGCTCGAACTACACGGTCGGCGGGTTCTCGACCTCGATCCCGAACTGCGCCGTCAATCCCTGGGATTTCGACGGGTCGGGCTCCAACAACGACGGCACCTATGCCAGCAGCCACGAGGACGTGTTCCCGTTCCCGCCGGGTGCCGACGATGCCGGCAACTGGACGATCACCTTCATCAACGGCTGGGACAGCGCGTCCGCCGCGACGATGAACTGGAGCAACGTGACCGTCACCCTGCACAAGGAGACGATGCCGACCGGCTGCTCCAGCCCGAACGTCGTGTCCTGGCTGATGGCCGATCCGGACAGCGGTACCACGGGTGCCGGCCTGTCCAGCGTGTCCAGCGTGATGGTCGATGCCGACGGCCTGGCGGTCGGCAGCTATGAGGCCTTCCTGTGCGTCAACAGCAACGACGGCGACGATCCGCTGGTCGTGGTGCCGGTGACGCTGGACGTGGTCGCGCCGTCGATCACCGTGGCGCCGACCGAGATCGTGGCCAGCGTCGCCGCAAGCGGCCAGTCCACCACCGAGACGCTGACCATCGGCAACACCGGTGCGGGCGACCTGTTCTGGGAGATCCAGGAGGCGCCGGCCGGCGCGGCGAATCCGCAGGCCCACTTCCCGCTGCTGCCGCGGCAGGTGCTGCCGGGCCAGGGTGTGGCCAGCCTGGTCGCCGAGCCCATCGACGCGGCCCGGGCCGCGAAGCTGGCGCTGGAAGTGCCGCGTGGCGCACCGGAGCGCGACCGTCGCTCGCTGTTCGGCGGCGCTGCCGTGCCGGCCTTCACCACGACCGGCTTCAGCCGCTCCGACTACGTGACGTTCGACGCCCTGGTGCCGGGCTCGCTGACCTCCATCGTCGATCCGGGTCCGGCAACGATCTTCGCCCAGACCTTCATCGGCGATAACTTCAGCCAGCACTTCTTCATCGCCACCAGCGGCGGTGCCCTCGCGCAGAACGCCTATGGCTACATCGACACGGCCACCGGCGCGGTCAACCAGCTGGGCGTACTGACCGGCGTGCCGGCCAGCGGCACCTGGACGTCGGCCGCATGGGACCGCACCAACGGCCAGGTCTACGCGGTGCTGGTGCCGGGCGGCGGCAACAACCAGCTCTACCGGATCGATGTCGCGGCTGGCACCGGCACCCTGGTCGGTTCCATCTCGGGCGGCGGACTGCCTGCCAACGCCATCGTCATCGCCATCGCGGTTTCGCCTGACGGCCTGATGTACGGCATCGAGATCCAGAACGACGTGCTGTTCGCCATTGACAAGACCAGCGGTGCGGCGGCCGTGATCGGGCCGACCGGGGTCAATGCGAACTTCGCCCAGGACATGGACTTCGATCCGTCCACCGGCACGCTGTACTGGGCCGGCTACCAGGGCGGCGGCAACAGCCAGATGTTCACCGTCGACACCACGACCGGCGCTGCGACGTCGATCGGGGCGGTGGCCGGTGGCGCCGAGCTGCTGTCCTTCAGCGTCGCGATCGCGGGCGGCAACTGCTCGGATCCGGCCGACGTGCCCTGGCTGTCGGTGGATGCCGCCAGCGGCACGGTGCCGTCGGGTGGCCCTGCCGACGAGGTGCAGGTCAGCCTGAACTCGACCGGCCTGGTCAACGGCGTGTACGAGGCCAGCCTGTGCGTGCTGAGCAACGATCCGGCCCGGCCGCTGGTCGAGGTGCCGGTCGAGTTCACCGTCGGTGCGACCACGGCGGACCTGGGCCTGAGCCTGTTCGGCGTGCCGTCCACGGTGAATGCCGGGGGCAGCCTGAGTCTGGCGGCCAGCGTCGCCAACTTCGGCCCGGCCGCCGCCACCGGGGTCAGCGTGGTGCTGGACCTGCCGGACGACTTCACCTTCGTCTCCGGCAGCCTGATCGAGGGCTCGGGCAACTGGAACTGCTCGGCCACCGGGCAGGTGGTGACCTGCAACCTGGTCGCGGGCAGCCTGCCGGTCGGCAGCTTCGCCGCGGTGCTGCAGGTCAACGTCAGCGTCGCGCCGGATGCCGAGGACGGCGTGGTGCAGACCACCGGCACGGTGTCCGGCAGCCAGCCCGACCCGAACCCGGGCAACAACACCGGGACGGTGAACACCACCATCATCGGTGGGCCGGTCGACGTGATCTTCCAGAACGGCTTCGAGTGCGCCCCCGGCCTGCCCGGGTGCGCCAGCGGCGGCACGCCTGGCGTCTACACCGACCGCACGACCTTCCTGCAGAACGTGCAGGGCGGCCATTTCGAGGAGGACTTCGCCGGCGTGCCGGTCGGTACCGCGATTCCGTCGCTGAGCTTCAGCGGCAACGGCTTCGCCTACACGATCACGGCGATCGGTGGTGGCACCCAGCAGCTCTACAACGACCCGGGCATCATTTCCCACGATTCCGCGGTCGATGCCATCCGCATCACCTTCACCGGCGCGCCGGTGACGGCGATCGGCGGCAACTTCTGGGGCACCGACATCACCTTCACCCCGAACGGCGGCCAGATCACCCTGACCCTGGCCGACAGCACGACGGTGACCTATGCCTCGACCGGTCCGAGTAATTTCCGCGGTTTCGTGACCACCACGCCGATCGCGCACATCACCATCGACGCGGCCGATGTGCCGGCCAACTCCTGGTCGACCGTGGACAACGTGATCGCGGGCGCGCGCTGACGGGAAGAGGGCGATCCGGGAACGGATCGCCCTTGCCGGCCTGGCGCCGGCAAACTCGGTGACTTGCGAAGGCCTCCCGGATGGGGGGCCTTCTTTTTTCGTCGGGAACAGCGAGTGGGAGGAAGGGAGACGGGGCCAGGCGGGCAAGGGTTGACGGAGCGCGCTGTGCTCCCCTCTCCCTCTGGGAGACCTGATTGGCGTCGTGTCTCAGCTCAGAATCGGGGACCAAGGGTCAGGACCCGGTGTTCGGTGAGCGGAGCGCGCTGTGCTCCCCTCTCCCTGTGGGAGAGGGGCCGGGGGAGAGGGCCGGCACTTGCCATGATTTGCATCGTTGCCGGCCCAGCGGCGCGCGCTGGCCCGGACG